>JAFTSR010000228.1 GCA_017467225.1 Clostridia bacterium
GTCGCGCACGACCAGCGTCTGCGGCACGTCGTCCCATGCCTTGCCGGTCGGGTTGACCATGACCACGGGCTGCCAGCCCGGCTTCTCGGCCACGGGCGTCTTGGCCTCGATGGCCGCCATGGCCTTTTTGCGGATGCGACCGGCTGCGCTGCGGATGTCACGGCAGACGCGCAAAAGCTCCTCGTACGACGCATCGCAATGCGAGGCGGTGACGCAGTCGTGGAACTGCAAGAAGGACAAAAGGCACCAGATGCGCTCGAAGGTCTTATGCGGATATTGCTCCGCCGGCAGCGCCATGGCCGCCAGCTTTTCGGTGGAGAGCACCAGCTGCTCCAGGTAGCGGTTCTTTTTCTTGAGCTCGATGCGAGAGGTGTAGCAGCCGGTGGCCACGGGATTTCCCTCGACGCGCGGGTCGATATCCTCGGCGGCGACGGTGCCGTCCTGCACGTCCTTGACCAGCTTGCTCCACACCTTCTCCAGCATCTCGGCATGCGTCATAAACACCGGCTGAATGCCGCGCTGCTCGCACAGCGTTCTGAGCATGTGCGGATGCTCCTGCATCAAGAGCGTTTCTTCGGTGCAGAAGCGCATGAAATATTCCTCTTTGTCGGACGCGGCAAACTCATCAAGCAGCTCGACAGTCGAGCAGCGAGGACCGGCATAATAGACGATGCCCTCTCGCTCCTTCTCCCGCTCGTGGTAGCGGACGTCGTAGGAATAGTCTATGCCCGTGCCGTCGCAGACGTCGCAGCCCTCGCCGTGGCAGGACGGGCAGGCGGTATATTTGAAGCAATCGACGTAATGATCCTGCATGGAAAGACCCGGCGCCCAAAGTGCGATCTGCGAGCCGTCCAGTCCCTGCCAGATCGGCTTTTTGTTCATAAAGACGCGGTCATACTGGGTGACGGCGCTGTAGCCGAAGCCGCGCAGGATCTGCGGCAGCTGGGCAGGCAGGCCGAAGCAGTCGGGCAGGTCGGCGTACTTTGGGCGGGTGCCGAACTTTTCAAGATAATATTTGATGCTGTAGTAATGGTTACGGACGGCGGACTCGCCGCACGAGAGGTTATAGTCGATGACCGTGGTACCGCCGCCGAGCAGCTCCAGCTTGCCGTCGCGGATCATACCCGACACACGCGCCGTGTCGTCGGGATTGCGCTCCAGATATTTTTGCAGCACCAGCGACTGCTCCAGGCTGTATTTCCAGCCGTCCTGCTCGATGAAATCGAGGTACTGGGAGATCAGAGCCTCCTCGATATCGCTATAGGGGTGGATGACGTTACCGCCGTAGGTATAGTGATCGGTGAAGCACCGGCGCCAGGAGGGGTCCATATGATTTCGTGCGATGATGTACAAGGTTTTCACAGGAAAATACCGTCCTTTCAACGTGATGATTTATCATACCATATTCGCAGGAGTTTGTCAATAGGTTTCGATGGAGAGAGGGATTCAGATGGTGCGAACATAACTTTCTAACGTTACCCTCCCCCTATGCAAACACCCCCGGTTGCCCGGGGGTGTTTTTTGCTTGTTTGGAGGAAATTGTTTCTTGTCCTTATTACATATTCCGTATTACGTGTATACCTTGATGGCCTCTCCGCCGGCGGTGTGGATTCTGTGTCTTGCCTGCGCCGAGAAAGACGTTGCGTGAATGGTCAGCGGGCGATCCATGACTTCGTTGTCACCCACCAAAACCTTGTAGCCGTCCGCCTTCGGATGCACCAGCCCGATCTCCTTGAGATGCGCGATGGTTACCTCTGCACCGTGCTCAAACGCCTGCATCAGCTGCTTGAGGCTGACCGTTGCGTCATACTGCTTGGCGTGACGCAGCACGTGTCCGTGATGGTGATGGCGGTGGTGTTGCGGCTTCTGCTGCTTGGGAATGCTTACGTGGCGATGCGCACGGTGACGAGCAGGCACCTCGGCAGCGGCGACAACCGGTGCGGCAAGCGCTATCGTCTGCTTGGAGAGCGCCGCCAAAATCAAGCCTTCCAAAAGAATCGCTGCTGCGTACGGCAGGATCCAGCACCAAGGGCAATGCTCATGACCGAAGCACCAAGGGCTGCAATGCCCGATGGTGATCTCGCGCCCATATAAGATCAGCGAGATGGGGATCAAAAGGGCGATAACAATCGCTGCGACCAGCAGCACGACATACTGCGCTGTGCGAGAAATACGTTTTTTAGTTTCCGACATAATCAGCCGACCTCCTTGGTGGTTCGCGTCGCTGACTCGTCGTGGCGATCGGTCGCGACGGGATACCGTATTTCACATCTTTTCGATGTGTCTGTCATAATTATAGCAGAAGTTGGCAGAAAAAGAAACACCATCCGTTGA
>JAFTSR010000229.1 GCA_017467225.1 Clostridia bacterium
ACGGCATTGTGATCGAAAAGGGCTATCAGGAGCACGTGGCGATGCCAGCTGCCGTAGCGAACATGATTTCGTCCGGTAGCGATGACTATCAGATGCAGATCGAGTTTGGCTTTGGCGCACAGCGTGCCTTCGGCAAGAACTACTATCTGGATCTGTCTACACTGGACTATATCGATTTTGAAAAGCCCTGGTGGGTTGACAGCGTAGTCCGGGAGCTGAGAATTGGCGACTACGTCGAGTTTGCATTGTCCGACATGCTGCTCTTGGATAAGGCATCCACCTCCTTGATGTTCTATAACATCCGTATGGCAAACGATCTTGGCATCACGGGCTTATACGACGACGTGGACAACAAGGAATGGACCATTGAGCGTCTTGCCGAATATGCAGAGATGGCTCTGACCGATGACGGTGACGGCGAATGGACGCAGACCGACACCTACGGTATTATCGGTGGCGATGACCCCACGCACAACTTCTACATCGGCGCAGGCAAGCAGTTCTTGACCAAGGATGCCAACGGAGAGTACTATTACGAATACGGTTCGGACGAAGACACCATCGAGATTATGACCGTCATTCTGGAAGATATCATGTATCAGGACTTTTACTGGAACACCTGGGCTCATCGAAACGAAGACACCAGCCTGCTCGGCTTCGACACCGGCAGCTCGCTGTTCTTAGCTTCTGTGGCAAGAGAGTGTAATGGGCTGCGTCAAATGGACGATGCCTACGGCATTTTGCCCAATCCTTTGTACGATGAGTATCAGGAGGAGTATTACAGCCAGATCAATAACTACCGTGACAGCATCCTGTCTGTTTTCTCAACCGCCGGGGATCCGGCCAAGGTTGCGGCGGCTATTGAGCTGATGAGCTACTATTCTTACTATGAGATCTACCCCGACTTCTATGAGGTCGTCATTCAGGGACGCGGTACGCGCGACGCAGAGTCCAGAGAGATGTTGGATATTATTTTCTCCAACCGTACTTACGATCTCTCGTTTGTCTTTGACCCGTTCGGCCTGTCCGATCAGATTTTAAGATACCCGTCCACGAAGAATACCAATTTGGCATCCTTCCTGGCATCACGGGAATCTACAATGGAAAGCGCATTGGAGCAGCTGGAGAAGCTGCGCGATCAATACAACTGATCCTAATTACGCAATCATTCTACAGCGTATCATAAAAACAGAGGACCGTTGCCTTGTGCGACGGTCCTTTGCTATCGACGTCAGAACAGAACGAACCATTTCCGGCTTTGGTTACAATACACAGAAGGCGCGGCTTGATTTTGGGCAATCTGCTGAAATTTCAAAAGAAGGTGTTGAACTTTGAAAAAAGGGGTTTTCTTTCTTCTTTTTTTGTGTTAAAATATCCCTACCATCCACCCGGATGGCATATCTGAGGAGTTTATCTCCACCATAACCTGGCATTTTGAAAGGAGAAATTTCAAATGGAACAGATCAGAGTAGCAAAAGACGGAAAGAAAATGCAATACATCCCCGGCGGCAAGTATGTCATGGGCTCGGAGCAGGGTTACCACGAGGAAAAGCCGCTGCACGAGGTCGAGGTCGCCCCCTTCTATATGGACGAGACCTTGGTCACCAATGCCGAGTTCAAGGCCTACTGCGACGCCATCGGTCGCGGCTATCCCGGCTCTCCCCGTTGGGCTGACATGCCGAATTACTTCCTCGATTATCCCGATTATCCCGTGATCAACGTCTCCTGGGGCGAGGCCAACGCCTACGCCAAATGGGCAGGCAAGCGTCTCCCTACCGAGCAGGAGTGGGAATACGCCGCTGCCGGCGGCCTGAATGCACCCAAGTACCCCTGGGGCGATGACGCACCCTGCGGCAAGAGCGTCAACTTTGCCGATAAAAACAGCGAATTTTCCTGGCGCGACAGCGCACAGAACGACGGATACAAGTACACCTCGCCCGTCGGCACCTACGCGCCCAACGGCTACGGTCTGTACGACATGGCCGGCAACGTCTTTGAGTGGGTCGAGGACTGGTTCTTCCCCTACACCGACACCAAGCACGACACCGAGGCCTTCAAGGACGGCTGGGGCGGCTCCAGAGTCTGCCGCGGTGGCTGCTATCATTCCCCCGCCAAGGACCTTCGCATCGCACGCCGCAGACAGGTGCTCGGCGGCGGCACCAACGCCTCTGTCGGCTTCCGCTGCGTTGCTGATATCGGCGAGACCCGTACCGAGGTCAAGGACAAGGTGGTCTACAAGACCTCCGAGGCCGGCTGGGACAAAAAGCTGGACGAAATGCGCGTAACCATTCCTGACGGTCAGGAACTGTGCATCGGTATCGGCACAGTGGCAAATCCCGTCGAGCTGCGCCGCTTCAAGAATATGGGCGTGACCTCGGTGGAGCAGTACGTCACCTGGGAGACCTGCGAAAATCGCGGTGAGGGCGAGTGGGACTTCTCCCACTGGGACCGCGAGGTCGAAAAGATCAAGGCGGCAGGGCTCAAGTGGCTGCCCTTCCTGATCGCCGGTCCTGCCTACTCCCTGCCCGACTGGTATCGCGCATCCCGCGAGTTTGAGGGTCTGGTGTGCCTGGAGCACAACATTGAGAGCAAAATCCAAACCTTCTGGGACAAGAATTTCTACAACTACATTGACCGCTTCCTCAAGGCGTTTGCCGAGCACTACAGCGATCACTCCATCTTTGAGGGTCTCTTGTTCGGTATCACGGGCGACTTCGGCGAGGCCATCGTCTCGGTATGGCACGGCAACTGGCCGACCAACATCCCCGGACTTTACCACGCACACAGCGGCTACTGGTGCGGCGACCGCTTTGCGCAGGCCTCCTTCCGCGACTACGCCAAGGAGAAATACGGCACCGTGGACGCGCTCAACGCCTCCTGGGGCACCGATTTCCGCACCTTTGGCGCGGCGCAGATGCCTCCCATCAACACAGGCGGCGAGGAGAACTTCCGCATTGACGAGCCGACCGGCTGTGGCACCTTCTTCCCCAAAAAGATCGAGGACAAGCGCCGCTGGATCGACTTTATCGACTGGTATCGCGCTTCGATGACCGACTACGCCGGCTTCTGGATGGAGACGGCACGCAAGTACTTCCCCGACACCGAGCTGTATCTGTGCACAGGTGGCGGCGCCGAGCCCTGGCATGCCTCCGAGTTTGCTCAGCAGAGCAAGGTCTGCGCCAAGGTTGGCGGCGGCGTGCGCATCACCAACGAGGCATCCAACTACGGCTCCAACTTTGTTGTGACCAACTGGGTTGCCAGCGCGTCCACCTTCTACGGTGGCTACTTCAGCTTCGAGCCTGCCGGTCAGGTAACTGAGCGAGGCGTGGTCTGCCGTGTCTACAACGCTGCGGCAACCGGCGCAAAGTCTTTGCACTACTACTCCAGCAACATTATGGGCAACGAGGAGAGAGCGACCAACTTTGCCTCCAACGTGCATTATCTGCGTGAGGGCGGTATTGTCCGCGAGATCGGCGTGCTGTATCCCGACACGCCCATGGTGCTCAACGTCAATCGCATGGGTCAGATGCACGGCGCCTTTGCGCTGATGCGCGACTACACCGACTACGTTTACGCCTGCGACCAGACCATTGCCGACGGCATTCTGGACTCTCTGCGCGCGCTGGTCATCACCATGGACGGTGACTACAAGACGGCAACTCTGCAAAAGATCCGCGCCTTTGTCGAGGGCGGCGGTCTTTTGATCGGCTTGAACCTCGGCGAGCTGCGTGATCTGGACGAGGGTAAGGATTATCTGGACATTCTCTTTGGTGCTGACGGCGGCAAGGCGCTTGGCAAGGGCAAGACCTGTCTGATCTGCGGACAGCTGGGTGCCAAGGTTGAGGAAACGACCACCTCCTCCAACTTTGTCATCAAGAACACGCTGGACGGCATGCAGGCAATGCAGCGCGAGGTTTGCGACGTGGCGACCGCTTTCCTTGCCGAGAACGGCGTTTTCGTATCCGACGGCGTGATGGATGCGGTCTACACCGCGCGCCGCAACCACGACGGCGTGGACACCATCTTCACCATGAACTACTCCGGCAAGGATATCACTCGCTCCTTCACTCGACCCGACGGCTCGGTCTTTGAGACGGAGGTTAAGGATTTGTCGATTGTGGAATATAAGTAAGGAGATAAAAGGCGAGGGGGAAAACTTCTTGAAAGAA
>JAFTSR010000230.1 GCA_017467225.1 Clostridia bacterium
GATGGGGGAGTAGACGGCCTCTCCGTATTTGACGTAGGTGACGACGCTGCCGCCGCGCTGCGACATGCCGTGGACCTCGGAAACTTTGACGTCATAGCCTTCGCCAAGGATGACGTTGCCTAAAATGCGGCTGGCGAGCAGGGTACCCTGGCCGCCGACGCCGACGATCATGATGTTTTTGGTCATAGTTTTATCCTCTTTGTGTAAGGTGGTGCGAACAGAGTTCGCTATTCCTTGGATTGATAGTGTCCATTTCTTTGACGCGCCTCAAAGAAATGGACGAAAGAACGGGCGTACACGGGGGAGCTCCCCCTTGTAGATCCCCCCGTTTGTGCGCTTTTTGCACGTCTGGGACTAAAATCCGCAGTATGGCTGCTCCGCTACAGCCGCGAGGTTTGGCGGGATGTTACTATGCGTCTAACAAATGGGGTGGGGGCCCCATGGATACATTGAAATTTGTTTATTTCAACCGCTGCAGTACAAGCGTTAGCCAAAAATTTTTCTTAAAAGTTTTTGGAGTTCCAAGAACCTTTTTTCAAAAAGGTTCTTGGCGGGGTGTGGGGCAGCGCCCCACTACCTTCAATCCTCCTTCTCAATGGCGCCGAAGGGGCAGACGCCGACGCACAGACCGCAGCCGTTGCACTGGGTTGCGTCGATATGTACGGAGCCGTCGGCGGACATGCTGATGGCAGGGCAGCCGAGCTTCATGCAGCGCTTGCACTTCTTGCACTTCTCAGCGTTGACGGCGCACTTGCCGCTGTACTTAACGCTCTTGAGCAGGGCGCAGGGACGCTGCGCGATAATGACGGAAAGCTCGTCGCGGTCGGTTTCTTCCTTGACGACCTTCTCGAAATTCTTGACGTCAAACGGATCGGCAACCGTCACGTGATCGATGCCGATAGCGCGGCACAGATCGATCAGATCCACCTGCTTGGTTGCCTCGCCGCGGATGGTGCGGCCGGTGGTCGGGTTCTCCTGGTGACCGGTCATGCCGGTGATCGAGTTGTCCAGAATAATGACGGTGTTGGCACTCTTGTTGTAGACCATGTCGATAAGGCCTGTGATGCCGGAGTGCATGAAGGTCGAGTCGCCGATGACAGAAACCAGCTTCTTGTTGAACTCGGCACCGCGTACCTTGCTCATGCCGTGCGCTGCGCTGATCGACGCGCCCATGCAGATGGTGGTGTCAACCGACTTGAGCGGCGCGACCGCACCCAGTGTGTAGCAGCCGATATCGCCCGAGACCGTCAAGCCCAGCTTCTGCAAGACGTAAAAGGTGCCTCTGTGAGGGCAGCCGGGGCAGAGAACGGGAGGACGGGCAGGCAGATTTTCCTGCGGCAGCAGAAATTCGGGCGCTGACTCACCAAGCACGACCGAACGGATGAGGTTGGGCGTGTACTCGCCAAGCAGCGTGAACTTCTCTTTACCGATGACCGCAAGGCCCATGGCGCGGCAGTGCTCCTCAATGAAGGGGTCGAGCTCCTCAATGACGTAGACCGTCTCGCACTTGGCGCAGAAGTCAGACAGCAGCGTGGTCGGCAGCGGCCAGACCATGCCGAGCTTGCAGTAATTGACCTTGTCGCCCAGCGCCTCCTTGGCGTACTGGTAGGTAATGCCGGCGGCAATGACGCCGATCTTGGCACCGTTGTCCTCCACCGTGTTAAAGGCGCAATCGTTGGCAAAGGCAACCAAGTCCTCGGTGCGCTTTTCCACAACGACGTGGCGGCCGATAGCCATAGCGGGCATCATGACGTATTTGGGAATGTTCTTTTCGTAGGGCTTGACCTCGTGCGCCTCGCGCTCGCCCATCTGCACGATGGACTGGGAGTGAGAAACGCGGGTGGTCAGGCGGAGAAAGACGGGCGTGTCAAACTGCTCACTCAGCGCAAAGGCTGCCTTGGTGAAGCTCAGGCACTCGCCGCTGTCAGAGGGCTCCAGCATGGGAATTTTGGAGGCCTTGGCGTAGTGACGGGAGTCCTGCTCGTTCTGGGAGGAGTGCATGCCGGGGTCGTCAGCCACGCAGAAGACGGCACCGCCGCCCACGCCGGTGTAGGACATGGTAAAGAGCGGGTCAGCCATGACGTTCAGACCGACGTGCTTGCAGCAGGACATGGCGCGTCCGCCGCCGATCGATGCGCCGACAACCGCCTCTGCGGCTACCTTTTCGTTGGGTGCCCACTCAACGAACACCTCGTCAGCGGGGTAGGTCGCCATGCACTCGGTGATCTCGGTGCTGGGCGTACCCGGGTAGGAGGAAACGAAATGCACGCCGGCTTCATAAGCGCCCTGCGCGACGGCAGCGTTTCCGAGTAAAAGCTTTTTCATGGGTTTTGTATGTCCTTTCGGTGAGAATGGTGTCGGAAAATTTGTAATGTAATATTATATCATACTAAAGTGCTGCTTGTCAATAGTTTTTTTATGGATGGAAGCCGGAGGGGAAAAATTAGAGCGTCAGGAGTGTAGCAGGGCTTTCCGACCTCAGCGGGAGGCGGTTCTTTTTTGAGCGACGAAAAGAAGGAATAACCACATTTCAAACATCAGAAATCTTTGTTCGCACGCATCGAACACCAAAAAACCACGTTCCAAATCCTTATTTTGCTTAAAATAAATGTAAATTTTTCAAAACTCCCTTGACATCCTTGATTTTGTGTGGTACAATGTTACAGCATAAAAAAGATATTATGAGAAGTGTGCTCATTTTCAGGTGAGCCTCAGGCATCACCATATGACATAAAGGAAAGGAGGAAGCCGATGAGTCCCCGTTCTACCAACCATCCCAGCACGTACGAAATGCAAGAGCTGGATCGCGGATCGCCCATGAATCTGTTGTGGGGAATGATTCTCGTGATCTTGTCCTTCCTCTTGATCGTAGTGTGCATTCTCTCCATTGATATATTCTCCGACGCGGCGGATGATACGCCCGATGATAACCCCAGCCAGGGAGACGTTGAGCCTGATCCTACACCGGATCCCGGCCCTTCCACAACGCCCGATCCCGGACCCGTTGAGCCGGATCCCGGACCCGTTGAGCCGGATCCCGGACCCGTTGAGCCGGATCCCGGTCCCGACGAGCCCAATCCGGGTCCCGGTCCCGATCTGACACCCGCGCCGCAGGGCTACGTGATTATGACCACGCCCGAGACGGCGACGCTCGATCCCGAATTTTTGGATTCCCGCTACGCTGTGCTGGTTGACGTTGCCTCCCGCAAGGTTGTCGCCGGCCATGATTTCGACGTCAAGATGTATCCTGCCTCGATGACCAAGGTCATGACGCTGCTGGTTGCATGTGAGCGCATTAGCGAGGCAAAGCTTGCCGACCATGTGATTCTGGCGCAGGACGTCGTGGCACAGATGCAGGCAGAGGGCGCGTCCGGCGTTGGCTTTTCCGCCGGCGACGAGCTGACGGTCAAGGATCTTCTGTACGCGGTGGCGCTGGAGTCTGACGGTGTGGCTTCGGTTATGCTGGCAAGATACGTTGCCGGAACCGAGGACGCGTTTGTACAGATGATGAACGACAGGGCGGTCGAGATGGGTCTGATCAGCACGTCCTTCCGCAATCCGACCGGCTTGCACCACGACGAGCACGTGACGACCTGCCGCGAGATGGCGAGCATTATGATCGCTGCGATGGAAAACGAGATGGTCAAGGAGCTGCTTTCGACGCCGTCCTACCGGACCACAACTAAGGTATATCCCAAAGGCCTGACCTTCTACAGCTCCTATTTTGTGGACGTTGTAGAGGAGCTGCGTCAGATTGGTTACGAGACCTCGCCGTCCAACGGTGCGGTGATTGCAGCCAAGACGGGCTACACGCTGGAGGCGAGATACTGTCTGGCGACGCTGTTTGTCAATAAGTTTGAAGACAAGATGTACGTTGCCGTGACGGGTTACACGCCCGGCATGCACATGTCCTGTGTACGCGATTACATTCGCTTGTACGAGGATTACACCAAGTAAAAAATACATAAGATGCTCCCTCGCAGCTTTTTGCGAGGGAGTTTTTTGATGCCGGGAAGGTGCGAACAAAGATTTCTGACTGTAAAAGGTTTGTTGTTCATTTTTGGTATGCGCCAAAGAAAACGATGTTTCGGCTACGCCGAAACCCCTAAAAAACGCGCATAAAGGACTGCCGTCCCCGATGTATCCTTGCTGCTTCGCGGCCTCGCCACTCTTTCAAGGTGCGGCGAAGGGGGTGGAATTTTTCTGCGGAAAGCCGGATTTTCCTTTTGCAAGAACTTGTGGTGCTCGCTCTTGAATGCGCTTTGTCCGTCAAGTTGAATAAAACACAAATATTGTCCACAAATCCGCTGGGATATGACGAGAAAAACGCATAAAAATACCATATAATGTGTGTATAGAAAATAATGAAGAAAGGTTGGTGTTTTTATGCTTCCCTACAAAAATCCTGCGCTGTCGGTGAGTGAGCGCGTGGACGATCTTTTGTCTCGTATGACGGACGAAGAAAAGGTTGCGCAGTTGGATATGATCCGCGGCGTTGAACTGGCCGAAACCACGCATCCCGCGCACTTCTGCTCGGTCGATCCCGACTCGGACTACCACTGGGATCACGTCGACCGTGCCATCGGCCAGCGCGGCATGGGCTTTGTGCACGACGTCTACTCCGACGCGCGCGTGCTCAATCTCTTGCAGAAATACTTTGTCGAAAAGACGAGGCTGGGCATCCCCTGCATCTTCACGGGCGAGGCGCTGCACGGCATTTCCTACCCCGGTGCGTCCTCCTTCCCCATGCCCATTGCGCTGGGCGCAACGTTCGACCCGGACGTTGTCCATCGCATCGGACATGCCATCGGTAAGGAGACCCGTACCATAGGCATCACTGAAATTCTGGCGCCCAACCTGGACCTGGCGCGCGAGCCCAGATGGGGACGCGTCGAGGAGACCTTTGGTGAGGATACCTATCTTTCCTCGCAGATGGCCTACGCCATCATCACGGGTGAGCAGAACCACGGCGATATCAAGAGCCACGACGCCATCGTCTGCGAGCCCAAGCATTACGTCGGTCACGGCGTTCCCGAGGGCGGTACCAACTGCTCTCCCTTGCATGCCGGTGTCCGCGAGGTCGAGACCTACTATCTGCCCGTCTTTGAGGCAGGCATCAAAAAGGCGGGCGCGTATTGCGCCATGGCCGCCTACCATAACATCGACGGCGAGGCGGTGGTCGCCTCCGATCACTATCTGAGAGAGGTGCTCAAGGAGCGCTTCGGCATGAGAGGCTACGTCCGTGCCGACTTCGGCTCGGTGGCGCGTCTGCACCACACCCACCATATGACGGCGGGCGACAAGGACAGCATCGCCACGGCCGTCAACGCCGGACTTGACGTTCAGGGCTTCGACTATCCCAACGAGGTCTGGCAGCGCAATCTCTTGGAAAATCTGGCTGACGGCACCATCTCTCGCGAGGTCATCGACGACGCGGTCTCCCGTGTGCTGCGCGTCAAGTTTGAGCTTGGCTTGTTTGAAAATCCCTACGTGCCCGAGGGCAGGGAAGGGGAGATCCTGCGCTGCCAGGCGCACAAGGACGTTTCCCTGGAGGCCGCAAGAAAAGCCATCACGCTGCTGCAAAACAAAAACGGCATCCTTCCTCTGAAGAAGGACGCCAAGGTGGCGCTGCTGGGTCCGTCGTCCGGCATCGGCCGACTGGGCTCGTATTCCTCCACACCCTGGGGTTATCACGTGCCCTCGGTCGCGGATGCTCTGCGCGAGGCCGGCGTGAGCTTTACCCAGTGCTCCGGCTGCGGCATCACGCCGGAGGACGTGGACGCCGTGCCCGTGTCGTGGTATCCCGACGGCGTGCAGATGGAATATTATTCCGAGAAGCATTTTGGCGGCGTCAAGGTGGGCGAGAACACTATGCGACAGATCAATTTCTCCTGGATTTTAGCCAAGCCGCACCGCGATCTGCCGTTTAACAACTACTCTGTACGCATGACCACCCGCCTGTGTCCCGACATCCGCGAGATGTTCGGCACGGACGTGTTTGAGGGTCGTCTGATCTTTACCGGCAACAACAGCGCGCGTGTGTACATCAACGGTGAGAAGATCATCGACGGTGTCCGCGAGGGTGAGCACCGTCCCTGGGCGACGGTACGCCTTGCGCACGGCGTGGATTACGAGGTGGTGGTCGAGCTGCCCGACATCGGACCAAACCACAACCTGACGCTGTCGCTGGACAACCGTTCGGACGGCATGGACGAGGCGATCGCCATTGCCAAGGAGAGCGACATTGCCGTCATCGTCTGCGGTGACGACAAGGTGACCAGCGGCGAGGGCATGGACCGCAACGATCTGCGTCTGTACGGTCGCCAGCAGGAGCTGATCCGCCGCGTTGCCGAGACCGGCACGCCGGTCGTTTTGGTGCTGGAGAACGGCAAGCCGGTCGATCTGTCTGCCGAGGTCAATCTGTGCGACGGTATTCTGGAGTGCTGGTTTGTCGGCGAGATGGGCGCGTATGCCATTGCCGAGGTGCTCACGGGTGAGCGCGCGCCGGCAGGACGACTGCCCATTACCTTCCCCAAGAACGTAGGCTGCCTGCCTTGCTATTACAACCGCCTGCCCGGCGGCAGCGAGCATTACCTTGAGGGCTCGCGCGCGCCGCTGTTCCCGTTTGGACCCGGTCTGTCCTACACGCATTTCGACTATGGCGAGCTGCGCGTGGAGCAGCAGGGGCAGTATGATTTCACCGTCAGCGTGGACGTAACCAACGCCGGACAAATGGACGCCGACGAGGTCGTGCAGCTGTACGTTCGTGACGTGGTTTCGACCATCGTTACGCCCGACCGCAGCCTGGCCGCCTTCCGCCGCGTGCACATCCCGGCCGGCAAGACCGTTACCGTCACCCTGCCGCTGACCTACGACGCCTTTAAGCTGCTCAACCGCCGCATGGAGTGGGTCGTCGAGCCCGGAGACTTCGATATCATGGTCGGCGCCTCCAGTACGGATATTCGGCAGAGTGTGAAGATTAACGTGGAATAAAAAACAAGGGGCGCTGCCCAAGGCCTTCGGCGACCAAGGGGGA
>JAFTSR010000231.1 GCA_017467225.1 Clostridia bacterium
AGAAGGGAATTCATGCTATTGCGGCGGCGGCTGACGCGCTGTCCCGACTGCGTCTGGGACACGTTGACGCCGACACGACGGTTGGCATCGGTACCATCGAGGGCGGTACGGTTCCCAATGCCGTGCCCGAGCGCTGCGTGCTGCGCGGAGAGATCCGCGGCTACAGCGACGCACGGGTGTGGGAGGAGGTTGAGCACATCCGTATGCTCTTTACCGAGGCGGCGAGCCGTGTCGGTGCGACGGCCGAGGTGCTGACCGAGCGGCGTACCGCGGCGTATGCGCAGGACGAGCAGTCGTGCATCGTACGACGCTTCCAAAGCGGCTGCGCGCGTGCGTCTGTGCCGTGCATGCTGACGCGCACATTTGGCGGCAGCGATGCCAATACCTTTGCCGAGCGCGGCTACCGGACGCTGGTGATTGCCAACGCTATGGAGAGCATTCATTCGGTCAAGGAATACACCGAGCTGGCCGAGATGGTACGGCTGTGCGAGCTGCTGCTCTCTCTTGCGACCGACCCCGCCGAGTTCAATGAATGAAATACCGCGAATACAATACAAAAAACAAACAAAAATAAAGGAGTACGAGAATGAAAAAATTACTGTTCAGATGCGTCATCGCCCTGCTTTTGACCGTCAGCCTGCTTTTGAGCGTCGGCTGCGCGGATGCCGGCGGCAGTAAATCCAACATCGTCAACATCGGTATGACAGATACCATCCCCAGCGTCAACCCGCTTTTGCTCGATGCCAGCGAAATTGGAAAGACCATTTGCGATTTTCAGTTTTTGCAGCTGTGCGAGCTGAACAGTGATCTGGAATTCGTGGGTATGCTGGCAGACAGCATCACCACCGAGGACAACGTTCACTTCACCGTGCACATTGACGACGCAGCCGTCTGGAGTGACGGAACGCCCGTGACGGCCGAGGACCTGGTCTTCTCGGTGCTGCGCTATGCCAGCCCTGTGATCGGAAACACCTCGATGCTTTTGTACGTTTTTGAGGGCGTTGATCCCAACACCGGCTTTGTCGCCGAGGGCGCTACGATGGAGGATCTGACCGGCGTGGTTGTCAAGGATGACAAGACGGTGGTCTTTACCGCGAGAAATCCTATGCCGCTGGCTTCCTTTATGAACACCTACGGCAGATATATTCACGTCATTCCCGCGCACATCCTGCGCGACGTGCCCGAGTCGGAGCTGGCCAGCTACACCTGGTTTGATGCACCCGACGTGGTCAGCGGTCCTTACCGCATCGTCGATTACGACCGCGACCATTACGTCAGCTTTGTCGCCAACGATAAGTATTTCAAGGGCGCACCCAAGATTGAAAAGCTGAATATCAAGATTGTAGAGCCCAGCCAGCAGTATGCCGGGTTGCGCAGCGGCGAGATTGATTTCATTCAGCAAACGACAGGTAATATTCCCAATGAGGACTACGCCAACGTGCAGTCCTTGGAGGGCGTGACCACGGTACTGGGCGCACCGGTTACCAACCAGTCCGTCTTTATTCAGACGGCCAACGTCAGCGACGTTCGCATTCGTCAGGCGATTTTGCACGCCATCGACCGCACGGCGCTGGTCTCCGGTCTGCTTGGCGGCAACGGTGAGGTAGTGGACGGATTTTTGTCCTCCGCCAGCCCGTATTATGACGACAGCATCGTTCCCACCCAGCGCAACATTGAAAAGGCCAAGGCTTTGGTTGCCGAGGCGGTTGCCGACGGTTGGGATGCCAATTACGAGCTGAAATTTTACGTGACCAGCAGCGACTCCGTCTTTGTCAATGCGGCGTCCTATATCAAATCGCAGCTGGAGGAGGCAGGGCTCAAGGTCAAGATTCACACGGTCGATTTCTCAACGCTGATGACCGTCGCCGGAAGCCTGGATTACGATATGCTGGCGGTACAATACACCTACTCGCCGGTGGATCCCTATCCGGATATCGCATGGCTTTTGGGCGGCGAGGGCAGCTGGACAAGCTACGCCAACGATGAAATCAACGCGGCGCTGACGGCCAGTCAGGCAACCGACGACAGAGCGCAGATTCGTGCTGCCTACTCCAAGGTCGATCTGCTGACCCAAAGAGACGTACCGATGTTCAGCGCATATATTATCCGTGCGCTTGGCGCGGTCAATGACCGCGTCGTGGGCGCAAGCCCCGATGTTTTCGGCTCGTATATCAACATCCACGAGTGGGAAATTCAATAATTTTGCAGTTTCCGGACAGCGCGGCCTTCCTATGACGGGGAGGCTGTGGCTGTCCGAGGTCAATATCAGGAGAGAGTTCATGGAAAGCTTGTTATCAGTCAACAATTTGGTCATTGAGATCACGTCGGATGCCGGACGCAGCTGCGTTCTGGACGGCGTGAGCTTTGACGTGCGCCCGGGAGAAATCCTTGGCATCGTCGGTGAGAGTGGCTGCGGCAAAAGCATGATGGGACTTTCTCTTTTGGGTCTTTTGCCGCGCGGTGGCCGGGTGACACAGGGCTCGGCGATCTATGGCGGCAAGGACCTGTATGCCATGGACGAGGAGCAGCTGGACGAGGTTCGCGGATGCGAGATTGGTATGGTCTTTCAGGACGCGCCTGCGGGACTGGATCCCGTGTACACGGTAGGCGATCAGCTGATGGAAAGTATTCTGGCGCATGAAAAGATGAGCCGTTCGCAGGCTAAAGTCCGTGCGGCCGCGTTGCTGGAGACGGTAGGACTACCCGATGCGACCGTGATGAAAAAATATCCGCACACCCTCTCGGGTGGTCAACGCCAGCGCGTTATGATTGCCATGGCGCTGTCCTGCAGCCCCAAGCTTTTGATCGCGGACGAGCCGACCACGGCGCTGGATGTAACCATCCAGGCGCAGATCATGGAGCTTTTGCGTAAGCTGCAAAGAGAGCAGGGTATGAGCATTCTTTTGATTACGCACGATATCGGCCTTGTGGCGCAGATGACCGACCGCGTGATGGTTATGTACGCCGGACAGGTGGTCGAATGTGCGCCGACGGCAGAGCTGTTTGCGCATCCGGCGCATCCGTACACCCAAGCGCTTTTGCGCTCCGTTCCTCATGCGGACGGTGGCAACGAGCAGCTGCACGGTATTCCCGGCAGCGTG
>JAFTSR010000232.1 GCA_017467225.1 Clostridia bacterium
TACGCTGCCGCCGGAGAAAAGCGAGGCGACAGAGCAAATTCGTCATCCAGCGAGGGCGTGACATCTGTCGCAATGTCCGGAGCACCCGACAGACCGTGTGCTTCCCGGTACCATGCATCCAATGCCGCCACACGACGAACAAAAGCCGCCAAAAGCATCGGTGTACGTGCAGCATAGTCCTCGCAATCCGCCTCACTCTCCTGCAGCACAGCCAAAGCCGCTTGGTAAATGCTACGGTTGGTCATGCGCACCTACCCTTATGCAGGCGTTACGATGCCCAGGTTCAGAGTCACCATCTCCTCAGGGAAGACAGTCTTGGCACCGTACAGGTGCAGGCCCTTGACCGCATCGGCAAAGCGCTTCTCGGGACGGTAAGCGTCGATCTCAGACAGCTGCTCGGCAAATGCCACGGCGCGCTTGGTTCTGACCAGGCACTTGTGGTACTTCTTGCCGTCGCCCTCCTCAACGGTGATATGAGGGCTGACGTAGATCTTGCAGCCGCCAAAGCTGCCAAGGCAACCGCTCTCCAGCATCTCGCCGTTATCGGTGGACAGCGCCAACTTCGCCTTGAGAATGAGGGCCGCAACCTCGGGCGAAACCTCCATAACCATGTCGCCGGTGTCGCCGACGCCCTTGGCGTACAGCGTGGTGCGTGCGTAGATCAGATCATCCATGATGTTTTCCACCGTGGAATTCTCGTTGGTAATGGTGGTGCCGGCCTCCTTATACAGACTGTAGACATACTTCTCTGCCTCCTCAGCCAGACCGGCCGCCGCCTTGCGCATTGCCTCACCCATCAGCCCCGGGATTGCCTGCATGCGGTCAATGTCATCCAGCTGGAAGTTGAAGTACTTGGCGCGATTGATGGTCAACTCCTTGGCAGAGTCGCTGAGCACCTGCGGATCGCTCATGTCGGTGTTTTTGGTGTAATCACCCACCGTCACGTCCCCCACGCTGCAGATCTTGACGCGGGAGCCCTTTTCCTTGATCTCACCCTCGAAATCGCGATTGCAGTTAGCAACTGCAACGTACTGCTTGTTGAGCGCGCTTGCCAGCGTCTCGCTCCATACGGTAGGAATAAAATTCATAATAGCCATGTTTTCTTTCTCCTTTTCTTGTTTCAAAATTTTGTTTTTGATGGCATTAGTGCCAATGCTTCATGCTTTCGATAATCAGCGCGTAGTTATCGTGAACCTCATCGCGCGTCATACTGCGGACCTGCGTCGGCGAGAGAAATTCGGGTGCTGCACCGCCGCCACAGCCAACGGCACAATAGGCATTGCGTGCGTTTTGCTCCGCTGCCTGTGCCTCCATGGCAGATATCTCATCCGTCAATATGCTCTCCTGCGTCTGTTGCATCACTCGTCTCACCTCCCTTCGCATCCGGTTCATCCTGCTCCTTGCCTTGGTTCAGCTGCTCGATCAGCTTGCCGCGCATGGGCAAAATGCCCGAGGGCAAGCACTCCAGATACTGCTGCAGCGTAATGTAGCCGCCGTCCAGCAAACGATCCAGCGTGGCCTGCGTACCGCTGGCGCTGTAACGCGAGGTGTTGCCCACCTCCACGCGAGCAAACAGCGTCGCCTGACGCAGCGCCGTAAAATCTGCGTACGCCGTTGACAGTGCACCGCCCTCGCTGTAGGGCAGCGGTCTGCGGTTGGCGTAGCAAGCGCACATCATGTCCGCCCAGATGGCTGCAATATCCTCCACGCACTGCAAGTACGACGCAATCACCTGCTGCACCGCCGTGCGAGATGCCTCCTGCAGCGCGAGAATTGCGCTGGTGTTGGTGGCATCGGCTGAGCCGAGCGCGGTATCCGTCGCACCCATCAGCTCCTTGGTGGTGCTCAGCGCATTTTCAATCAGCGCCATATAGCCGTCCTGCAGCTGTCCCGTACCGACCACCTGCACCGCGTCAGACAGATTGCCGCCAACCGCCGCGATCGCCTGCCCGACCTCGCCGTTCCACTCGGGAATGCGGCTCTTGTCGTAAACGACCTTGGAAAAGGCGGTGTCGGTCATGTGCTTCATGACCATGGCGTAAGCGCGGTTGATAAATTTCTGGTTGGGAATCATGCTGCTGACAGGCGAGGCACCGTGAAAGCTGTTGCGACGCGGAATCCAGTTGAAATACGCCACGGGGTACAGTCTCTGCTCGGTACGGACGCGGCGAATAACCACCTCCGCTGTCGAGCGCTCGAACCATACCACACCGTCCTGCTTCCAGAACTTGGTCAGAACGGTCACCTTGGCCTCGCGGTCGCCCTCAAGCTCCGGCGTCCTTCTCTGCTCTGCCGCCTCACGCTCGGCATCCGAACGGATCTTTTTGCATTGCTCACCGCTCAAGCCCGCCGCCTTGGCCTCGCGACGCAAGGCCGCGACGCTCTCACGCCCGGATAAAATCAGGTATTCCTGGCTTTGAATGTCCGCTACGTTCATATCCGCCGCAAACAGACGGGTGTTGTTGTAATTGACGGTGCGGATCTCACCGCCGAACGGGCCGGCGCCGCGTCCCTTGGTGTCCCAGTAGCAGTAAGCTACACCGTCACCCGTCAGCGCCGCATCCAAAAGCAGCCGATAGACGGTGCGATCCATGTGGCAGCGCTCCCAACGGTATGCCACGTGTCGGTTGAGCAGATCGATGCTGGCTTGCAGCGCACGGGCACGCTCGCTCGCGTCGCGCTCGGTGCGAATGCTCTCGTCGGCATATGTGATGGAAAGATTGCCTCCCGCCACCGCTCCGATCAGATAATCCGTCACACGACGAACAACGTTGAACA
>JAFTSR010000233.1 GCA_017467225.1 Clostridia bacterium
GGACGGTGTCATCGTGCAGGAGTGGTACGGTGCGGCTTACGACACCACCGACAAAATGCAGGGTACGTCCTCGCTGCGCTGCATCGGCGACGCGACGGTCAATGATTTCCGTTCCATCATCGCCAACCTCTCTATCCCGATCACCTACGACGAGGACGTACTGGTCGTGCACGCCAAGATCAAGGACCTGTCCACCGTCAAGAGCATCTTTATCGAGCTCAATGAGGTGCAGGACGTGCATGAATATGAGATCTCCATCCCGGCAGAAAAATTCGCGCACTACGGGCTGAGAGAAAATGACACCTGGAGTGAACTGCGCATTCCTCTGACCGACATGAGAAAGAATTTGCGCGTGGCACAGTTCGGCAACGGCGACTCCATCCTGTTGCAGAATTTCCGCTACTGCCTCAGCGCGCAGGGTGACGCGACCTACGAGAGTCACATTGACCTGGTGTACGTCACCAAAAAAGAAAATCTGAAGTGAGGAACGATGACATGAATAATACATTACGATCTCTGCTTGCCCTGCTGCTTTGCATGGCGATGCTTGTATGCGCGGTCGCCTGCAAGCCACAGGATGCCGACGAACCGAACAACGATCAGGTCGGTAAGCCCGACGAGCCGGGCGAGCCGGATACTCCCACGCTCATCAACGGCCTTGCCGTCGTCCTGGACGGTACTGCACAGTACCGCGTCGCGCGCGGAGACATGGAATCGGTCACCGTCCGCGATAATTCGATGGCGCTGATCGCTGCCATTGAGGACGTCACCGGTGTACGTCCCACGCCGGTCACCGACTACGAGGCCTACGACGAGAACGTCAAGGAGATCATCGTCGGCAAGAAGAACAACCGTCCCGCTACCGCCGCCGTTACCGAGCTTCTCAAAAACGACACCTTCTGCATCTCGGTCGTGGACGGCAACGTCGTCATCACGGGCGACTCGGACAAGACCACGACGGCAGCCGTCGAATATTTCATTCAGAAGTACGTCAAGGGCGAGAGCGGCTCGCTGATCCTGCCCAAGGAAATCTCCGACGTGGTAACGTATCTGGAATGGCAGACCATGAACTACGATAAGACGGTGACGCTCAAAACCTCCTACAGCGATTACGTTTCGGACTACACCGAGGAGCTGCTGATCCCCTTCGATCCGGAGGACAAGGGCTACCGCATTGAGCGAGGCGGCTTTTATGACGAGGATCATTCGGTGGACGGCTACGGCGCGTTGCGCTGGGATCTGAAGGGCAAGATCGAAAAGGTCACCAAAATTCTCTCGCACGGCAACACCTTCGAATTTGACGCAACCAACAAAAATCGTTCAACGCTCAAGTTCTGGCTGTACGTCAGTGATACCGACGCCGTTGTCTGCGACCACGATCCCGGCTACGGCTTCCAGAAAAACCAGGCAACCTTCTATTTCCGCGCCATGGATTACAAGGGCAGAACGCACGGCTGGAACCACACGCTGACCAACAACGGCTGGCATGAGGTGGAGCTTTCCTTCAACATCGAAAACGGTGCAGACAAGGATTTCGACTACGCCAACATCACCGGCTTCTGGGTGGGACTTTGCACCTACGATGACGTTACCATCATGATGGACGACATGCGCGGTGTCACCTACGAAACCGACTACACGCCTGAGCCGGTTGAGGGCGAGAAAAACGCACGCCTGATCAGCGATTGCGAGTCCGACGCGCTGGACGGTGCCATCATTCAGGAATGGTACGGCACCTCCTACGATCTTGAGGACAAGGTGCAGGGCAATTCCTCGCTGCGCAACTACGGCGACGCCTCGGTCAACGACTACCGCACCATCATCTCCAGCCTGGATATTCCGATGGATCACGCCAAAGACGAGTTGGTCTTCCACTTCAAGGTGGCCGATCCCAAGGTGCTTCAGCATATCTTTATTGAGCTCAACGAGGTACAGGACACGCACGAATTTTCCGCGCGCTTCACGCTGGAGCAGCTCAAGCAGTACGGCTACGGTGGCGAGAAGAATACGTGGTATGAGATCCGCATTCCGCTCTCGGTCTTTACGGTGCAGCTCGGCAAGGGCATGGGCGACACGGTGACGCTGCGCAACTTCCGCTTTGTTGGCAGCGCGACCAGCACCGGCACGTTTGACTATCACATCGACCACATTTATCTTTGCGAGAAATAAGCATACAAGCTGCGGACTGCCGACCATGGCAGTCCGCTTTGCGCAAAAAATATGTCGAGCAAAAAAGCGTGGTTCCCTCTTGACAAAGCGTGGAAAAAGGAGTATAATATACCCACCGTGCAGGCATAGTTTAGTGGTAAAACACCAGCTTCCCAAGCTGGATTTGCGGGTTCGATTCCCGTTGCCTGCTCCAGAAAGAACCCGGATGGCTTTGGCCATTCGGGTTCTTTCTCTGTAACAGCATAATGAATTGAACCCCTCAAATTGCCGCTTGCGGCAATTTGGTATGTTTGCGCTATCGCCATGCTTGAAAGTTAGCTACTCTTGGGCGCAAACAGGGGTTCAGATTCCCGTTGCGAGGGAGGAGAAACCATCTCAAACGCCGAAGTTTCCTCCTCCCTCGCGCTCCCTCCACTTCCTTGGCTGCGCCATTTCGCGCTCGAACTTCTACCACTTACCCCAAAAATTCTCCCACTTACCGCCGTGCTCTTTACAAAGCGCGGCGCTTGTGCTATAATTAAGCCATCACATCCCAAGGCAAGGGAGAGCTACACATGAAGCTACACATTGAGATCGACGATCAAGCGCCCGAGGAGCCCGAACTCACGCTGCGCTGCCGCACGCACAACGAGGCTTGCCTGCGCCTGGAGAGGCTGCTGGCTACGGCCATGCAAACGGAGCACAGTCCTCCGCTCATTCTGACGCTGGGCGACACGGAATACTATATTCCGCAGGATCACGTGCTGTTTTTCGAAACCGACGGTGCAGGTCGCATCACGGCGCACACCGCCAAAAGCTTGTATTATACCGCATCCACGCTCAGCGCGCTGGAGCGGACGCTGCCGCCCCACTTTATGCGGGTGTCCAAGTCCTGCATTCTCAACACCGCCGCCGTCACCTCGCTGACGCACAGCATCACCGGCAGCGGCGAGGTCGCCTTCGCACACACCGAAAAAAGGGTCTACATCTCCCGCGCCTATTTCAAGGTGGTCAAGGAAAAGATCCACCGCATGCATTTCCCCACCGAATCCTGATTTGAAGTAAGAAAGGAATTTACCATCATGAAAACGACCAAGCATACCCGTCTGACCTCAAGTGCCCTGTTTTGGGCGCTGCTGTTTATCGGCATCGCTGTGGCGCTGCTGCTCGACGCTCTGCATCTGACCGACACGCTCCTGCCCGCCGACCTTTCCGTATGGCGCATTCTCCTTGGCGGTGTCTTTCTTTGGTGGCTGATCTGGGGCATCATAAGATTCTCTCCCTTCGCCATCATTTTCCCGCTCTTTGGCGAGCTGATGCTGTTTGACCGCTGGCTCCTCTTGGCGGCCACCTCCCCACGGGAGAAAATCGCTCCGGTGTGGCTGATGCTCCTGATTGCCCTTTTGCTCTCTATCGGCTTTTCCATTCTGAAGCACACGCTGTGTCCCGATCATCACGTTTTTACCCACGCTGACGGCGAGCACATTGCTGAGTTTGTCACCTCCAAGACAAAGGGCAAGGTCAGCGGCAATTCGACCCAGTATTTTGACTGCTCCGAGCCGTTTCACAGCAGTATTGAAAACAATCTCGGCGCGACCAACGTCTTTTTCAGCAATACGGAGCGCTACTGCGGCGGCAGCTCACTGCACGTGGAAAACAACCTCGGCTCACTGACGCTGCACGTGCCCGAGGATTGGCTGGTGGCTGCTGCCATTGACAACAGCCTCGGCTCGACCAACGTGCCGCCCTCTCCGCTTGCCAATCCCGAAAAAAATCTGGTGTTGCGCGGAGAAAACAACCTGGGCAGCATCACCGTCAAGTACGTTCCTGCACGCAGAGAGGTTGAATAAGATCAAAGCCGGGCGCTGAAGCGCCCGGCTTTCCGTTATTCCTTTCCAAACAGCTTCGCAATCAGGCGGCGACTGTATTCCTCCTTGGCGGAGAAATCCATAGCCGCGCCATAGATTTCTTCCAGGGCAAAATGCGCTCGTGACGCCCTGTCCAGCGCCTGCACGGCAGCCGACTCCAGCGTATCCTGCTGCTTTTGCAGCATTCGCAGCTGCTCGCGTACCTCGCGCAGCCCTGCAGCGTCCAGCAAATGCCGCAGTCTAAAGCTCCGGCAATACCCTTGTATCCCATCGAGCTGCACCGGGTGCGCCAGGCAGGCCACACGGCTCTCCCTAAAAAAGACACCGTCCACGCAGTCCGGATAGGCCGGATGATGCGAGACGATCATATCCGCGCCGCGCTGCTCGCCCTCTTTGCGAATTTCCTCTAACATCAGATACGGCAGTCCGTAGCAGGGCGGAAAGCAGCACAGCCGCGTGGCATGCCGAACCAGCGTCGGCAGATAGATTCTTCCCTTCATGCCAATGCTGTCGGTGCAAACGTGCTTGACGGCAGCCTCACTTTTGCGCTCTCCCTCGATGGCACCCGCCACGCATCGACGTGCCAGTCGCCGCAGCGCATCCGTGCGGATCAGCGGCGCGAGTATCTGCGCGGCATTTTTCCGGCAAAGCTCCGCCGCACCCAGATAGCGGTACGCCGCCTCGTAATGCCCCTCCTTTTGCTCCATCAGCTGCTCGATTTCCGCTCTTTGAGAAAGCAGCTGCTCCTGATCCCAGAACGCGCCCAGATCGATCAGCTGCTCCCGCACGCCGGGACGGTTGGCCTCCATGCTGTGCGGAGCCGTTGCGTCCAGCGCGATCAGGCATCGGCCGTCGGGATGCTCCAGGTGAACCGCATCCAGTGAGGTTGGGTCCGACGAGCAGGGATACAGTTCGGCCGTAAAGCCTGCGCCCTCCGCCGCCGTGACTATCTCCCAGAGCAATCTGCTCTTGCCGCTGCCGGGTCCTCCCTTAATAAGATACAGCCGCGCCGTCGGATGCTCAAACAGCATCGCGTAGCGGGAATAAAAGCCCTGCGCGCTGTTGGACGCGGCAAAAAAAGCCCACCGCTCGCCGATCCGCTCTGTCATATACGCTGTTTCTTGCATAATATCTGCCTCCTTATCTACTGTAATCTCGTGTTTTCGATCATACAGAGCATATGCAAAAAACGCGTCGGACGGCACAAAAAATGCGTGCGATCCTTCGGGTCGCACGCATTCCTGCATTATTGACGGTGATTGATAACCACGTTGATCGGTTCAAGGCCGGTCTGCTCGAACACGACGGCGTTGATCTGCGCGATCTGCGACGGCTGCAGCTCGCCCTCGCTCTTGACCACAACGTTGATGCTCTCGCCGTTGAGAATGGCGATGCAGTCCGCAAAGCCCTTGGACATCAGGAGCGACTCGATGTTGGCCTCTGCGTCAATTTCAGAGGCGATAGCGGCCATTTCCTCCATGGCCTGTGCCTTGACCGCCTCGTCGGCCAAATCGCTGTCAATGACGTTCTGCAGCACCTCCAGCGACTCGTCGCGCGCCTGGCGGCGGTTGAGCTCGGCGGTGGTGAAGTAATCCTCGGCATTTTCCTCCTGCTTGCCGACGTCGGTGGCATCTTCCTGCCCAATCATCCCCGCAGACTGATCGTACGAGGGATAGGAATCCTGATCGGCACCGGAGGAGAAGAACATCCAGTTAAGTGCGGCGGCGACACCGATCAGTGCCACGGCGCCGACCACGGCCCAGTTGCGCTTGCCTACGCGGCTGATCCAATCCAGAACGGAATTTTTCTTGTTTTCGGTGCTTTCGGTGCTTTCGGTGTTCTCCGCGAGCTCGTCGCTCTCATCATAATCGGCGGCGTACAGCGCGCCCGTTTGCTCTTTTGTGCTTACCAATGCCATAATAATATCCTCCTTACGGTGCATGGTTTTTTCTTTCACCGCCATTGTATGGGAGGAATGGGGAAAATATGACTGTACAACGTAAAAAATCCCGGCGCTTACTCGCCGGGAAATTTTTACTTACCTTCTCTCTCAATCTTATCCAGGCTATCCTGCTTCAGCTGCTCGCGCAGGCCGCGCGTCCACTCGGACCATTGGCAGTTTTCTTGCCCGTAGATGAGGTTTTCCGTATATTCCATTTCGATCCAGCTGGAGATATCGGCCTCGTTATGCGAGACAACAGCCTCCATGTTATCCAGCGCCTTATACAGCTTTGCTTCATCGGTCTGCATCGCGCTCATCTCGTCGTACAGCGCACGATACTCGCCGCGGATATTCTCGGGGAGCAAAGACAGGATATGCGCGATGGCTTCATCCTCACGCTGCTCGTTTTCCTCGGTCTTCCAGAACGAAGGGATATCACCCGTGATCGCCTCGCCGAAATCGTGGATGAGGCACATTTTGATGACCTTATTGATATCAAGGTCGGGATATTCGTCGGCGCACAGCATGGCCATGACGGCAAGACGCCAGGAATGCTCGGCAACCGACTCGCGACGACCGCTTGAGGTCCAGGAATGGCGGGTGTGACATTTGAGCTTTTCGATGGTACGTAAGAAATCGATATAGGTTCTGTATTGCATAGTTATTTTCCTATTTTGTGTTTTAGAAGTGCGAACACAGCTTTCTAACTTTGATTAGATTATTGCCCATTTCTTTGACACACGTCAAATGAAACGCTGTTTCGGCTGCGCCGAAACCCAAAGAAAACGTGCGTAAGGGGACTCCAAGTCCCCTTACGTATCCCCCGGATTGTGCGCTTTTGTCCGTGTGGGACTAAATATTATTGGGCAGTTGCTTCGCTGCTATTCCTTTGTACGGAGAGAACATTGTGCCTTGTAGGGGTCGACGTCCCCGGCATCCCGTTCCGATGCATAACTAATCTTTGCGCCATACTTGTGGGGACGGGGCCCCACATGGTTTCTCGCTCCGTTCATTCAGAACAGAAGCTTCAAGAATTTAGCCAATAATTTTTTCCAAAAGTTTTTGGAGTTCCAAGAACCGA
>JAFTSR010000234.1 GCA_017467225.1 Clostridia bacterium
AGATTCAAAGCACGGTTCTTCCAATATTTCGGATCGCCCTGCCAAAGATATTCCGTACCGTCCTTTTTGCCGACGATAGACATCAACTGTGCGCCGTGGTCGTCGATTGCCACGCGAAGAAGGTCGTTTTCCAAAATGTGAAGCATGGTTATTTTCCTCCGTAAATTACAAAGATATGACCGACTCGGTCAAGCTTACCATAAGTATATCACATTTTTTTGCATAATGCAAGCGTTCACGGAAATAATAATGCAAGAATTTCTAATTATACAAACGAAAGGGGACAATCCCATGCCAAAAGACGTCATCCCTTTGCGTGCCTCCCTGCTCTGCGGCGGCAGCGTGGTGGGATATAAAGAATATGAAGGACCGCTGGGTGCACTGTTTGACTATTATAACGACAGAAAAAACGATGGAGACCTGTTTGGGCAGAAAACCTTTGAGGCCGCAGAGGCAGAAATGCAGCACATGGCACTGGGGTGTGCACTTGGTAAACGACAAATGGAGCCAAGTGCCCTGGATGCAATTTTTGCGGGTGACCTGCAAAATCAGTGCACCGCCTCAGCCTACGGGCTTCTCTCCTATGACGCACCTTATTTCGGTCTGTACGGCGCATGTTCCACCATGGTCGAAGGTCTTATTTTAGCATCCATCGGCATTACGGGCGGTCTTTTTGACTGCTGCGCCGCTGTTGCATCCAGTCATAACAGCTCTGCGGAGCGTCAATACCGCACACCACTCGGGTACGGTGGTCAGCGTTCTCCCACGGCACAATGGACGGTGACTGGTGGGGCAGCCATGCTGCTCGGCAAGGCCGCCCAGGGTGAGGTGCAATTGACCGGCGGTGTGGTCGGCATTGTCCGCGACATGGGCATCAACGACAGCAGCAACATGGGCGCTGCCATGGCTCCGGCCGCCGCTGATACGCTTTGCCGCTTTTTTGCCGCCACCGATACCTCCCCGTCGGATTTTGACGGCATTTTCACAGGCGATCTCGGCAGCGAGGGCAAATCTATCCTTTGCGAGCTGATGCGACTGCAGGGATACGACATGGGCAGTCATTATGAGGACTGCGGCTGCTTGATCTACCAAAATCCACAGCAGGACACCCATGCCGGCGGGTCCGGATGCGGCTGCTCGTCGGTCGTTCTCGCAGCTTATCTCTTACCCAAGCTGCAACGCGGCGAGCTGCGACGCATTCTGTTGATCGGCACGGGAGCGCTTATGAATCCTGACAGCATCAAGCAAGGGCGGAATATTCCCGGCGTGGCGCATCTGGTCGAACTGCGCGCGCCGAACAGCACAGAGGAAGGACGGTAATCTTATGGACTGGATCTATCCCTATTTATGGGCTTTTCTGATCGGCGGTGCGCTATGCATTCCCGCGCAAATTTTGATCGATAAAACCAAAATCACACCGGCGCGCATTCTGACGCTTTACGTTGTCCTTGGTGTCGCGCTTGGTGCTATTGGCCTATACAAGCCGCTGGTCGATTTTGCAGGTGCCGGTGCGACCACACCCTTGACCGGCTTCGGCTATCTCATCTACACCGGCGTCAAGGAAGCCGTACAGACGGAAGGACTCCTTGGCGCGCTGACCGGAGGTCTCCGCGCCGCCGCAGGCGGTATTGCCGCAGCACTGGTCGCAGGACTTGCCGTGTCGTTGGTGTTTAAGAGTAAGAGTAGAGGGTAAAGAAAAATCCGAGCGACTCAGAAGAGCACGTTCGGATTTCTTCGTTTAATGATATTCTCGGTGGAAGCCTTCGATACGGAAGTACGCAAGCTCGCCTTCGCCGACAAGCTTGACATAACTGACTCCTTGCAGCGGTACCCGCTGCCCATATGTCACCTGCACTAAATTTCCTTCTGCATCAAATGCGTATACCAAAGCTGAATCGGACAACACTATGGTGAAGTCATCGACATTTTCACCTGCGAAAGTTTGCAGATAACGAACGGTATCCTCCATGTTGATATATAGATCACAATAAGAAAAGCTCAAATCACTGCAGAAGGTCGTACAATTATGCTCGGTACTGCTATACGCTGGGTATATTGTAGTGCTGTGCAGTTCAGACAGATCGTAAGATTCTCTCGCAGAATAGTAATATTGAATTTTTTCAGGAAATTCCACACACCACGCATAGAAATCCTCGAACACCGAGTCGCCATATGCTTTCTTAAAGCAATCCAAATCCACTTCATCCTCCAGCCAAAAGATAACCGGAGTAAAGGATATCCAAGAGGTATAGTCCCCATATGTTTCATCCAAATATAGCATCAAAGCTTCTCCGTATGTGTATGTCATAAAATGGCCACTCTTCAAAAGCGAAAACCACTCCAGCATACTATAATCCGGTAGATTTTCAATCAAATCAGGATTATCAGCTACGGTGCTCTCTTGACACCAATGTCCCAAACTCTGCGCCAGTGCCATATCATGCTGCTCCAGATACTGAATCACTCTCACGGCTACAATCTTCGCAAAGCCTTCTTCTATCATGTCGTTAAACTGGTAATACGTTTGATAGAACCGCAAAACATGGGCAAGCTCGTGTGCAATTGTGCAATTTTGACTTACAAACAGCGTATGGGTTTGCAGAAATACCATATGCATGCCCTGGTCTCCTCGGCTGTTCACATATGTTCCATATCCTGCCTTTCCATCGTACCCCCCCAACTTCGCAGTGAACGCGGGATTGTCCGCGTAGCTGGTAATCAGAATCTTTTTACCACCATACGAGGCATTTTTGAAATACAGTCCCGTTACCGTTTCCAAAGTGCGACAAAGTGCGTCGGTCTTTTCCGCCAAATCATTGACCACGTATACCCCGGGGCCGATCTCGTAAATCACATATTCGGTTTCGATAT
>JAFTSR010000012.1 GCA_017467225.1 Clostridia bacterium
ACACCCTAACTCATCTCCCTCCGCCGCCAGTTCGGCGGTTTTTTTGTTCTATCCCCGCCGCCTCCCGCATATATTGCAGCAGAAAACGGACAAACCGTAAAGGAGGGCAGCGCGTGAGAAGCACGGTGGTGATCAACAGAAAAAAGCCGGAGCACGATGCGTGCTTGCCGCCCATCCTCGCGCGTCTGCTACCGCCTGCCGTCAAGCAAGCCATCCGAGGTCTGCCCTGCCGCCGCATCGAGGAAATCCACCTGCGCGTGAGCAGCTGCTGCTCAGCTACGGATGAGAGCGGCGTCAACCATCCGCTGGACTGCACGTGGCAACGCCATGATATGGATACGCTGGTCGACGCTCTGTGCGACGGCTCGCGCTATGCACTGTCGCGCGGTATGGATGAGGGTTATCTTTGTCCCGGCGGTGGCGTGCGCGTGGGTCTGTGCGGCCTTGGCGGCATGCGTACCGACGAGGGCGAGGATACCTTCCGATTGCAACGCGTGGATGCCGTCTGCATCCGTCTGCCCGGTCACTTTCCCTATGTCGGCGCTGCGGCATTGCCGATCGTTCGGGAAAGACTGCCGCAGGGTGTGCTGTTTTATTCACCGCCCGGTGTCGGCAAAACGACGCTCATCCGTGCACTGGCTAAGGCACTGTCCTCGGGGGCGGGAGCGCTGCGTTGCGTCATGGTCGATACCCGCCGCGAGCTGGACGACGGCTCATTTTCCTCCTGTCGCAGCCTGGATATCCTGGCGGGTTACCCCAAGGCTGCCGGCATTGAGATCGCCGTGCGGACGCTGGGCGCTCAGCTGATTTTGTGCGATGAGCTGGGTGCGGCTGAGGCACAGGCGGTGCTGCGCGCGACCATGTACGGCGTGCCCATCCTCGCCACGGCGCACGCCTGGCATCCGCGGCAGCTGTGGAGCCGACCGGAAATGCGCCTGATGCGCCGTGCCGGTGTGTTTGGTGCCTGCGTCGGGCTTTGTCGCCGCGGCATGGGTGAGGATTACGGCTACACCGTGACCGATCTGCGGCGGGACGGAGAGCAGCCGTGCTGAGCGTGCGGCTTTTGGGCGCGGCAATGCTGGTGCTGAGCGCCGTAATGGCAGCCAGGTCCTACCGCGCAGACGTGGCAGCACAGAAACAGCGCGTGCAGAGGTGGTGCCACATGCTGGAGCAGATGCGAGATGGCATTCGCAGCAGCGGTGCGCCGCTGCCGGAGCTTTTGCGTCGTGTACTGAACGAACAGCATATGCTGTGCCCGGAGATCGAGGACGAGGAAAGCGGCTCCTGGCAACGCACCCTGTCACATCTGTGCCGACAGATGGCCGATGATCTGCCGGGTGGCGCGGCAGAACGACTTTTGACAATGCCGACGCGATTCTCCGAGACCGATGAGACACAGCCGCTGCTCGCGCAGCTGGATGCAGCGATCGGGGATATGCACGCGCGCCGGCAAGAGCTGGAGCAGCAGCTGGCGCAGCGCTGCCGTGTGGTCAGTACGCTGTGTGTCTGCGGCGCTCTGGCGCTAGTGCTGACGCTGTGGTAGAAAACAAAAGAAAGGAAAGCCCGGCACGGCCGGCAGAGGCGAAGTAGAATGGACGTATCCATGATTATCAAGGTCGCCGGCATCGGCCTTTTGGTGGCGGTGGCGACGCAGGTGCTGGGCAAGACGGGACGCGACGACCAAGCCACCATGGTGACGGTGACGGGGCTATTGGTGGCGCTGGGCATGATCGTAGGAGAGCTGGGCGATTTGATCGGCACCATCGCGCAGCTGTTCGGGCTCTGATGGAGGGCTGGCTCAAGCTGTGCGGCGGCGCGATGATCGCGGTAGTGGCGATCGTGGTCGTGCGACAGATGCATCGGGAGGGAGCGGTGCCCTTGCAATGGATGGGCAGCCTGCTGCTCGGTGCGGCGGCACTTGCCATGATGCAGCCGCTGCTCAGCTTTATGAACGAGCTTGTGGCAGGGAGCAGCCTTGGCGAGGTTGCCTCGCTGCTCTTTCGCGGCCTCGGCGTGGCGTATTTGACGCAGCTGTGCGCCGACTTTTGCCGGCAGAGCGGCGAGGGACAGATCGCCGCTGGTGTGGAGAGCGCCGGGCGCATCCAGCTGCTGCTTTTGGCGTTGCCCTCGCTGCGTCAGCTGACGGCACTCGCACAGCAGCTTTTGCAGGCGGCGTAGCGGGAGGAGGCAATTATGAAAAAGATCGCCTTTTTTGCGACCATGCTACTGCTTGCCCTCGGTCTTTGCCTGCCTTGTCACGCGGTGTGGGGAGAGGACGGGCGCAGCCTGCAGGACATGCCGGCAGAGTACGCCGCCATGCTGGACGGGCTGCCCGAGGCGGTACGGGAGTCGCTGCCCGGAGATCTGTTCTCCGTCAGCGCCGCCGAGCAGGCCGCAGCGCTGGAGCATTTTTTAACGCCTGCCGGCGTGCTGGATTATCTGCTCTCGGTGCTGTTGGAGGACATATCTGTGCCGCTGTCCTGCCTTTTGGGGGTGCTGGGCGTGCTGCTGTTGCGTGCGCTGCTGGACTGCATGGCTTGTGGTCTTGGCGGCGGACTTTCCCCCACCTTTTCTCTTTTGTGTCGCTTGTGCTTTTGTGCCGTGCTGTCGGGACAGGCGGTGGCGCTGCTTGACGGCGTTTGCGCCTATTTTGATGCGCTGCGGCAGCTGGTGCAGGCCTATCTGCCCTTGATGAGCGCCATGTATTTGTGGGGCGGCAACGTTGCCGTGGCGACGGTCAATCAAAGCAGCCTGATTTTTTACACCTCGCTGGTCAGCACGCTTGGCGGGACGAGCGTGGTGCCGCTGTTTTCCGTCTGCCTGGCATTGACTCTGGTTGGCAGCGTTGAGGAAACGGGTGGCGGCAAAATGGCACACGTCAGCGGCAAGCTGAAAAAGTGGTACACCACCGCCCTTGCACTGACCATGCTGCTGCTCAGTGCCGTGCTGGCCGCGCAGACCACCCTGGCCGCACGGGCGGACAGTCTGACCTTCAAAACAGTGCGCTTTGTCGTGTCGTCCAATATTCCTTTGGTGGGCGGCGGCGTGGCAGAGATGCTGCGCAGCGCGTCCACAGGCGTGCTTTGGTTGCGCTCGCTGGTCGGCGTGGGTGGCGTGATCATGCTGCTTGCGTTGCTGCTTCCGACGCTGTTTCGTGTGCTGCTGTGCCGTTGGGTGTGCACGTTGGGCGCAGATGCGGCGGCTTGGCTCGGCTGCCCGCAGGAGGGCAGGCTGCTGTCGGAGCTTGGCACGCTGCACGGTTACCTGGTGGCGGTCGTGTCGTTGAGCAGCATCACGTTTTTCTTTTCGCTGATTTTGCTGCTGCAATGCGCGGTGGCGCTCTGAGAGGTGTCGGATGAGAGAAAATCTTTGGCAATGGATGGTCGCAGCGGTACTGTGCGGCTTGGGATCGCACCTTTTGCCGGGTGGCGAGGGCGGCACCTTTGGCAAGCATTGGCGGCTTTTGTGCGGTATTTGCATGACGCTGCTTTTGCTTCGTCCGGTGGTCGGCGTGCTGCAGGGTGGGATTGACATGTCGGCGGCGCTGCGATCTTACGTGCAGAATGTAGCGCAGCAGGCCGAGCAGCAAGGGGAAGCGGTGCAGGACTATCGGGAGCTGGACGCACATCTGGCGGCCTATGCCATCGAGCAGGCACTGTGTGAGCAGTTTGGCATGACGGCGGACGAGATACAGGTCAGCATTTGCCTTTCGGCGAACGGCGAGCGCGTGTCGCACGTCTACGTGGCGCTGTCGGGCTCGGCCATCTGGAAGGACAGCCACGCCATCGAGCGTTTTATTGTCGGAACGCTGGCGTGCGAATGCACGGTGTATATTCCATAGGAGGTGAAACGGGTGAAGGAAAAAAGCGGACAGGAGGGCGGCCATCTGGCAGGCGGCCGACGGTATTTTTTGGTGGCAGCGGCGGCCTTGGGAGTTCTGCTGCTCCTCTATGGTAACGGCACGTGGCAGAGCCTTGGGCGTGCGGAGAACGACGGGCAAGTGGCACAGGGTGAGCAGGATGAGCTGACCCTCTATCATCAGATGCTGGTCAAGGATATGGAGGCGCTGTGCGCGACGGTGCAGGGCGCAGGCGAGGTGCACGTGGCGCTCAGTCTCAAGGGGGGATTTTCCTATTTATACGCTACCGACAGCGAGCTGCGGCAGGACGGCTCAGGCATGGAGCAATCGGGACAGCATTACGTCACGGTAGGCAGCGGCTCGGGAGAGCAGGGAATTCTTTTGATGCGTGTGCCACCGGAGGTCGCCGGGATCGGCGTGGTGTGTCAGGGCGGTGACGCGGCAGCGGTGCGCGCCGAAATCATTTCGCTGCTCAGCGCGACCTACGGCGTGGGGAGTAACCGTATCTACGTGACGGGTGGAGGGTGATTTGGAAAGTGTGAGGGGTATAGCCATCCGCAGACGGAGTGAGAGATAGTCGGCGTTTGTAAGATGCTTATCTTTCTTTCCGTAGTAATTCTCTCATTTTTCGCCGTTTTTTGAAACGGCGAAAGCAAAGTTTTCACAATGCAGCAACCGCGTGCGTCTGAGCAAAAAATGCGATAGCATTTTTTGTGTGTAGCACGCGACCACTTGGGGTTCTTAGGGATGAAGCTCCTAAGTCGGTTTCTTGGTTCGTTCTTTGCCTAGGCAAAGAATGAA
>JAFTSR010000235.1 GCA_017467225.1 Clostridia bacterium
ACAGGATTGATGTTCTTCCCGTAGAAATTTCTCCGTTTTCGCCGTCCTTTTTGAGGCGGCGAAAGCAAAGTCTGCACTCGGCTCAAACCGCGCGCGTTTAGCAAAAACGCGGAAGCGTTTTTGCGTGTAGCACGCGACCACCACGGGATACATAAGGGCAGAGCCCTTATGAACGTTTTCTTTGGTTCGTTTCTGTGTCGTTTGACAAAGAAATGAACAATAATCCACTCAACGTTAGAATGCTTTGTTCGCACTACCTATCCCCTCCCTGTAAATCAGCACCCCCCACCGCTGCATCCTGCCTCAGTTGAAAAAAATAAAAAAATTTCAAAAAACCGGGAACATTTTGACACCATCGTACGTCTATAACAGTACAAACATCAAAAAAGGAGGAAAGACGATGTTATACACGAAAAACAACACCAAAAAACTCCTGTGCGCACTGCTGGCCGGCGTATTGCTATGCAGCCTTGCAGGCTGTAGCGCACCCGCCGAGGACAACCTGGCGCCCGGCGGAAATTATTACGACGCTGCCGACATGGACGTCGCATACGACGCACCTGCAGAGGCCGAGAGCGAGCAGCTCAAGGGCACCGAGGGCGAGAACTATACCGAGATCGTGGAAAACGCATTCATCTCGACGGCGGAAAATCCCACCGGATATTTTTCCATTGATGCCAACACCGCCTCCTACCCCAATTTGCGCAGCCTGATCCAAAACGGCTATTCGGTTCCTGCCGATGCTGTGCGCGTGGAGGAAATGCTCAACTACTTTGATTACGACTACGACACGCCGACCGACGGCTCGGTCTTTGCGCTCAACGCAAGCCTGTTTGATACACCCTATAACGCACAGACCAAGCTGCTCACCGTCGGTCTTGCAGCACAGAAGGTCGAATTTTCCGAAACCAAAAACAATCTTGTCTTTCTGATCGATACCAGCGGCTCAATGTTTGATGCCAATAAGCTGCCCCTGGTGCAGACGGCATTTACCATGCTGACCGAAAATCTCAATCCCGAGGATCGCATTTCGATCGTCACCTACGCAGGCTCGCAGCGCGTGGCACTTGAGGGCGCGTATGGACACGAAAAGCTCAAGATCAGCGCGGTCATCGAGGATCTGATGGCCGGCGGCAGCACGGCAGGCAGCGCGGGCATTACGACCGCCTACCAGCTGGCGGAAAAATATTTCATTGAAGGCGGAAATAACCGCGTCATCTTGGCGACCGACGGTGATTTTAACGTCGGCGTGACCGGCGTGGGTGAGCTGGAGCAGCTGATCGCCGAGAAAAGACAGAGCGGTGTGTATTTCTCGGTCTTTGGCGTCGGACGCGGCAATCTGCAGTCCGAGAAGATGGAAACGTTGGCGCTGCGCGGAAACGGCACCTACAGCTACATTGATACGCCGACCGAGGCACGCCGCGCCCTGGTCGAGCAGATCGGCGGCAGCATGATCACAGTGGCCAAGGACGTCAAGGCAAGCGTGACCTTCAACCCCGACTATGTTGACAGCTACCGCTTGATCGGCTACGAAAATAAGCTTTTGACGTACGAGCAGTTTGAGGATGACGCCACCGATGCAGGCGAGCTGGGCAGCGGACATACCGTGACGGTGGTCTACGAGATCAAGCTGACCGATCAGGCCCTTGCCGCCTCGGAGAATCTGGCGCAGGTTCACATTAAGTATAAGCCGACTGCCAACGTGGGCGGCGACGAGGCTGTGCAGGATCTGGTGCTTGACGTGCCGTGTGACACCTACCGCACCGAGCCGAGCGAGACGGATATCTTCGTCGCGTCGGTCATTGAATTTGCACTGCTGCTGCGCGATTCCACGTATGCCGCAGACGCTGACCTCAATGCACTGATCTCACGCATGGAGGCGCTTGACCTGTCCGCTGACCCGTACAAGCAGGAATTCCGGGAGTTGGTCAGCTACTATCGCCAGACGAGGGATTGACACCGCATGAAAGGAGCCGCTATGAAAAAGCTTATCATCGTATTGCTGGCGGCGTGTTTGCTGCTTGTCGCCTGTGCGCCGCAGGAGGAGGTGCCGCCGTTGCCCTCCTTGCCGGACAGCGCGACGGAAAACGTGCGCACCTTGGGCTTTAACACCTCCAAGCCGATCGAGAATGATAGCTACGACGGGCAGTCCTGCCGTTCCGTGGTCATATCGCACTATCTGTTTTTCAGCGGCGACCGCGAGCAAGGACTGTCACATATCGAAATCTCCCACAGCGACATCCCGCTCCTTGGCGTGGTCGCCATGGGACGGGCGCTGCCGCACGAGGTTGTGGACGGCAAAAAGGTGTTTTATCTCATTCCGAGTGAGCAGGAGCTGTCCTTGATGCAGCAAATGCCGAATATGCGCATCCAGTTGTTTTTGGACAGCTCGGTGAGCGTTGACCGGGGAGCGCTGTCCATCCGTGACGCGTATGAAAACGAGGTCTGGTTGTGGAGCGGTGAGTTTTTGCTCAACGGCGAGCCGCAGCGGCTGCTGCTCTCAGACCAGATTGAGCGGGTGGCGGCGTTGCCGACCTTTGGCTACCTGCCAAAGGGTTGTCTGCCCACGCCGGAGGTCAAGGCCTTCCCGGACGGACGCTACACGCACGATTATACCATGTTCTCGCAGCTGTACGCCACGCCGTCGAGCGGAAAATTCGAGAAGACCATGCAGTACGAAATGGCGAGTGGAAATTTCTGCGATATTCAGCTGTACACGCACAAGGGCGTCAACTATTACGTCGTCGAGAGCTGGCCTTCGGGGCCCGACGTGAGTGAGGAGTCGCACGAATTCTCCATCCGTTGGGAAACGAACGGCTATGAATACCGCTTCCGCCTCGGCCGCTTCATCACCGCGCATGACGAGGCGATGGGGATCATTAAGGGTATTGAGTAAAAGTGCGGGGGAAAAACTTTTTGAAAAAAGTTTTTCCCCCGCCCCCCTTTTCAAAAACTTTAAGAAAAAATGACCGGCGCACCCCGAAGGATACGCCGGTTTTTTGTCAAGTTTTTTGAAAGTCCAGAAACCTTTTGTTCACAAAAGGATTTTGGCGGGTTGCAGGGCAGAGCCCTGCGTTCTCCTCGTCAAGCCTCCAGCGAGCGCAGGAAGTTGATGCAGCGGCCGACCTCCTCGATGCCGGTGGGGTCGCAGGTCTCGCTCTCGACGACCATCTTGAGTCCCAGCTCGATGGCCTTCTCACGGACAGCGACGACGGGAGCCGTGCCCTCGCCCAGTGCCTTGCCGTGGCCGTCAGCGGAGCCGTCCTTGAGGTGGATGACGCGCATACGGTGCTTCAGGCGCTCCAACGTTGCGACGGGGTCCTGCTTGCCAACGTATGCCCAGTAGGTGTCGATCTCAAACTCAACGGTGGTCTTTTCCTCCAGTTCCTTGTGGATGAAAGCGCCGTAGGAGGTCTCGATGAACTCATGTGCGTGGTTGTGGTAGCCCAGCGTGATGCCGGCAGCGGCGAGCTTGGGCTGCGCCTCGTTGATCAGGTCGATCAGCGCGTCCAGCTTCTCGCGGGTGGAGAGGTCTGCGCCGGGGATGATGATATTGGTGTTGCCGATGGTTTTGTGGTAGGCGATGGTCTCGTCGATGCAATCGGCGGTCAGCTCCTGCCAGCCGGTATGGGTGCCGCTGACGGTAAGGCCGTTATCGTCGAGCATTTTTTTGACGTCCTCGGCGGAATTGCCGAAGAAGCCTGCAAATTCGACGAAGGAGTAGCCCAGCTCGGCTACCTTTTTGAGTGCGCCGGCAAGATCGGTGCCGGTGATGTCGCGTACGCTGTACATTTGAAGTCCGTAGTTCATGGTGGTGATTCCTTTCGTGGTGGTATTTTTTTGTTTGTGCGAACAAAGATTTCTAACGTTGATTTGATTGTTGTTCACTTTTTTGGCACGCCCCAAAAAAGTGAACCGAAAAAAACGCGCATAAGGGACTGCCGTCCCTTATGTATCCCTGCTGCTTCGCGTGCTACCGCCAAACGATTCCATCGTTTGGCTAAATCGCACGCGGCTTTAGCCGAGTGCAGACTTTGCTTTCGCCGCTTCAAAGAAGACGGCGAAAACTGTAGGGTGTTCTACGGGGAGAATGGCGGTTCGGTCGTAGGGCATCGGCTTGTCTCCCACCGCCTCAAAAAGGACGGCGGAAAAACAAACCCGGTAGGGGAGGGCCTTGGTCCTCCCGCCCTAACGCAAAACAAATTTTAGAGCCTAACTTGTAGGGTAGGGGCCCCATGGGGATGCTGCTGTCTGTTCAGATAGAACAGAACCGGTAAAAATTTTGCAAATAATTTTCCAAAAGTTTTTGGGGTTCCAAGGGGCGATGTTTGACGTTTTCGGCTTGCCCGAAACGGCGGTGTCGAGCCGCCGAGGCAAACTCGTGGTCGCTTGCGACCATCTTTTTCTTCAAAAATCCCCCTTGGTCGCCGAAGGCATTATTTCGTCGTCTCGTATCTGATACCGAACGGATGACCGTCGATCTCAAAGCGCAGTGAGAGCTTGCCGGAGCCGGCAACGGGAACCTCGATCGTGGTTTGCTCAAGATAGCCCAGCTCCTGGTCGATCGTTACGCGCATGGGCACCTTGCTGTCGTCGGTGGAGACGACGCTGACCGTGCCTGCGCGCCAGACGGACTGCTTGGTGTTGCAGACGGTGATCTTGGCGACGTTGCCCTCAAACTCGATCTGCATGATTTGACCGCCAACGTAGCGCAGAGGATACTTTTCTCCGGCCTTGGCGTTGGCAACGGCATAGTCGAGCAGCGTGTCGGCGTATGCGTATTCGGTGGCACTTGTCTGCTGCTTGTTGAGAATGGTGGCAGGATTGCCGGCCTTGTAAGCCGCAGCCAGCTTGGACTTGGTTGCCTCAAACATGCCGAAGATGCCGCCGTAATGATCGTCACGCTCGACAACAATCTCAACAACGTTTTTACGCTCGCCCTGGTTGATGAACTTGGGCGCATATTCGCGCAGCAGCTTGGTCACAGGACGGTCGGAGCCATCGGGATTGAGAATACCGTAGTCGGAGTTCTCGCCCACACGGAAGCCACCTGCGTAGTACCAGCAGTACATGCCGGAGGTGTAAGCGGTCAGGCAGTAGTCCAGCGCGTAGCGGTAGTAATCGGCTTGCGTGTCGAGAAGTGCGGAGTTGGTATCGAAGTTGCCGTCGGGCGTGCCCTTCCAGACGTGGCGGCCGTATTCCTTCCAGACCACAGGTGCGTCGGGCTTGACGTAACGGGCATAGGCGTTGGCAAGCATAATCTGCAGATCGGCCTCGTCGCTCAGACCCAGACCGTAGCCCTCGGGCTCCATGAATGCCATGGTCGAGGCCAGACTCTGGAAGTCAAAGCACATGGCGGACGGCTTGTAGCCACCGCGCAGGCAGCTGCCGGACATGGACATGCGGAAGCTGAACAGCTGGTTGGGCGAGAGCGCCTGCATCGCGGGCATATGTACTTGCATATCGGCGGCGACCACCTCGTCAATAAAAGCGTAGTAGGCGGCAACCATTTTTCTGTAGTTATGGCTATTGCTGTCAATGTGATCGTTGGTGACCAGCGAGGCGCCGTTTTTAGAGGTCGATACCCAGCAGCCCCAGGCATCCTGAGCCGCCTTGACGCTGCCATAGTTGTCGTTGATCCACTGCAGCCACTCGTCCTCCCAACGCTGGCGGCCGATGTACATACCGTTTTCCTCGTAATTGTCGCCAATGCGAGGCTCCCAGGCGATGTCATACGCCACAACGGTGTCGTTTTCGTGGAAGTGCAGTCTTTGCACCAGCGTCTTGACCTGATCGTAGGAATAGTTCGAGCGCATCGGATATGCCACGGGGCGGATAGACAGATCCACGTAAAGACCCATCTGCTCGCACTTGTTGACCAGGTCGAGGATATTGTTGCAGTTCTTGACGTGATCGTAATAGCAGAAGATGGAAACGGCGTTCATGCCGATATCCTTGATGTGCTGCAGGTCGTACATGATGACCTCGGGGTCGTAGGAGGCATCGCTGATGTAGTGCTCAAACAGCGTGCCGTCCGGCTCAGCCACGCCGTAGGAGGGCATGTAGTTGACGCCGAACATGTTGACGATCTTGCCGTCCTTCTTGAAGTAGCCGTCCTCCATATAAACGTAGGAGCGCTCACTCTCGGGCTTGGCCTCCCAGTAGGAGATGTCCTGCACGATGGTATCGACGACCTTGTCGTCCACTGACAGCGTGACGACGGCGCGGTCGGGCTTGCCGTCCTTGATGGCGTGCTGCGTGCTCAGCGTCAAAATATTGTTCTTGACACGCTTGGGTGCAGTCTTGTTGGACAGCGTGGTAGAGAGCAGCTTGTCGCCCTCGTACAGCTCAATCTGAGCCAGCGGAACCGTGTCGCCGTAGGTTACGTAGGTCACGCCGGCCGTGATGCTCTCGGTGTCCTCGGTCACGTAAATGTGCTCGGTGGTACCGCCGTCAACGATGTACGCCTTGCCGCACATGGCACCGGCCACCTCGGCAACGGCAGCAAGACCTGCTGCATTGTAGAAATCGTCCGACATCGCGCCGAAGGTGCCGACCATAGCACCCTCCAGCTTGCCGTTTTTACCGTTGACGCTGGTCAGAAGATGGATCCAGGCAGCGTAGCCGGAATGCAGACCCTTCTCGTCGGTGACGCGGATGAGAGGGATAAAGCGGTTGTTGGTCTTTTTGTCAAAGCCCGTGCCGGTTCTGCCGGGGTGGCAGGACAGGAGCGAGGAGGGAACGACGTAGTCGCGTTCGCTGATAAAGGTCTGGTTCTCGCAGGTCAGAAGCGAGGCGGCGTTGGTGATGGGATACTGCTCGTACATGGGCGACAGACCGTCGACGGCAAACGCCGTGGCTGTCATGGGAAGCGTGCGCTCGGTGGTGAACAGCGTCACGTCGGAAACGTAATAAGCGTAGCTGCCGACGCCAAGGCCCACAAACGAGTTGGCAAAGCCGATCTGTACCGAGCCAATATCAGAAAAGTCGGGAACGTCGCCCTTGGGCTGCGCACCGTCCTTCCACCAGGTGAAATCAGAGGGAGTCAGAATGTAATATGCCCAGTCATTGGAGGACAGCGCAACGGTGGAGTACCAACGGGCACCGTGGATATCCTTGATCTCAAAGATGAAGCTGTGCGTGGCGTCATTGTCGGGCTTGGCGTAAAAGCCGATGGCGTTGTAGCCCTCGCCCTTGACGTTGAGGCCGGAGAAATGCAGCATATCCCAGTTTTCCATGCGGTCAACGTAGTGGTACAGCTGTCCGTCGCTGCCGTCGTCAAGTCCGTAGTCATCCACGGTAGCCTCGTAGGCGTTATTCAGATGGCTGGTGGAACGGGTGTGCTTTCTAACAAAATTTTCATCGGAGAAGTTCAGGAGAATTTCCGTGTCGTCCTCGTCAACGTAATCCAAAAGCGTGTGGGCGTAATCGGAACGGTTGTACCAGTCGCCGTCCAGCTCGTACAGAACGTTGGAGAAGGCGGGACCGCCCAAAAACAGAACGCGCCCCTGTTTTTGCAGATAGCTTTCCAGCGCGTCGATGGCGTCGGTGGTAAAGGTGTCCGCGCCGGCGACGATGACAAGGTCAGTGCTGTCGGTATTGAATACCTTTTTGGGATCATCATCAGGGCCGTACGTATTGACAGCCAGGTTGGAGGCGATCAGCTGCGAGGTGAGCGCCTTGGTGTAGGTGACAGCGTCTTTGGTTTGATACAGAGTGACCGTGCTTGGCATGGTGTAAGTCTCCTTTACGTTGAGCGTTTCGGGAATGGACAACGTGGTGGCGGCAGTAAAGGTGCCATCTGTGGCGTAGCCACAATAATCAGCGAGAAAACGCATGGTGGCGTAGCGCAAAAGGTCGTCGTTGTAGCCGGCAATGACAATTTTATTGCCGCTGACGCAGATGGCGTACTGGTCGGCCTGCAGCGAGGCATAGACGGCCTCGGACTCCGGGCGGTTGGTCTTGCCGACCAGAATTTCCTTGATATCGGTATTTGCATCCTTGTCCTCCCAGTCGGTGACGATGGAGGGTGCTTTTCCGAGGATGTCCTTGAGCGCTGTCATCAATTGGACGGCGCTGCTGACCTCTGCGGAGCTGGTAGGAAAGAGCTCGCCGCGCACGACGCGGTACAGGGATGCACCGTTTTCTGCGATCGTGACGGTCGGTACGGGAGGCTCTTGCGGCTGGTCCGGTGCAGGCTCATCCGGTGAGCAGGCGGCAAGGCTGAACAGCATGGCGGCGCTCAGCAGCAAAAGAACAAGAGAAATCAGACGTTTCATGGTTGGACTCCTTTCGATGGCTCAAGGGCGAAGCTCCTGCCAGGTTTTATAGGCTTGGTAAGCGTTTTCGGGCTTGGCACCGGGACCGAATTCCAGCTGTGCGACGCAGCCGCCGTTATCCCACAGCTTGGCATAGACCTCGCGCACGGCGGCGTCGATGTCGGCGGTGGTGCCGTTGGGTAAAAGGTGCTGGCGGTCGATCTCACCCCAGAAGGTGATCTTACCCTTGAAGGGAATGAGGTTGTCAATACCGATGCAGAAAATCTGGGAGTTGACGGCATCCACACCCAGCTCGACCAGGTGAGGATAGATCTCTAAGATCTGACCGTCGGAGTGCATGAAGATCTTTTTGCCGTGGCTGTGTGCGATATCGACGTAGTCGCGGTACATGGGCTTGAAATATTCAACCCAAAGCTTGGGGTTGATCAAAAGCTTACGCTGCGAGCCCCAGTCATCCATGAAGGAGAGGGCATCGACGTCGGTTTTTGCCCATTTCAGCAGCTGGCGGCAGTAGAAGTCGTGCAGCTTTTTCATAAACTCCAGCATCTTTTTGGGCGGATCCATCAGATCCATATACAGATTGGAGGTGCCGCGAATGAACTGCAGCTGCTCAAAGGGGCGGGGTGTGCAGCCGGCCTGGCAGAAAAGGTCGGTTCCGGCGTAGACACGAGTGACAAAATCGGGGTCGAAGGTGAGGAGCTCCTCGGGGATATGAATGTGGTCGGCGCCCTCCCAATCGGGGTCGTCATCGCCGATCTGCGGTTTTTTGACCTCGCCGATGACGCCCTTATGGATGTTGGTAAAGACGCAGCCGAATTCGTCGGTATATTCGCCGATGGCGAAGGGGTCTCCCTTTTGGATGGTGGGGGTGGCCAAGGGGGCACCGATGCCGGTGATATCGGGGGGAAAGTCGGCAAGGATTTTTGCGGTTTCCTCGGGATAGCGGTCGGTGGCGGCGGGGAGGGTCCACAGCTGGCGCGGAACGCGGCCGGTGTAGTTGCGGTGTTCGAGGGTGGCGAGGACAAGTTCACGGGAGGTCATCATGGTGGGGCTCCTTTCGTGGGGGAGTTTTTTTAGACTGTGCGAACATAGTGCTCTAACTATAATTGGTTTGTTGTTCATTTCTTTGACACGCGTCAAAGAA
>JAFTSR010000236.1 GCA_017467225.1 Clostridia bacterium
CATCCGTCCGCTGCCGCCTGCCGATCACGTCACGGTGATGCTGCATAAGCCTGCAGGCTTTGTCACGACGGCTTCCGATGACGCCGGCCGTCCTTGCGTGACCGATCTTGTGCGCGACCTTGGCGTGCGCGTTTATCCTGTCGGACGCCTGGATATGTTTTCAACCGGCCTTCTGCTTTTGACCAACGACGGTGAACTGGCAAACCTTTTGACCCACCCGCGCCATCATTTGCCCAAGGTATATCACGTCATGGTTGGCGGAGAGATTTCTCCGACGCAGCTTAAGCGTCTCAATGGCCCTATGACCATTGACGGCTACCGTCTGCGCCCGGTCAAGGTCAATATTCTGCGCGGCTGGGAGCATCAGACTGAGCTGGAATTTACGCTCGGCGAGGGTCGCAACCGACAGATCAGAAAGATGTGTGAGGCGTGCGGCTTGCGTGTCCTTTCCCTGCACCGCGTTGCCATTGGTCCACTGGTGCTTGGTCACTTGCCCGAGGGAAGATACCGCCGTCTGGCGCCCACCGAAATTGAGGCACTCAAAAATCTCTCGCTCAAGCCTCCGGCAAAGGAGACTGCTGCACCGGCGCGTGTCAAAATCCGCCTTCCGAAGCCTGATAAGACTTCCAAAGAACTCCCAGACAATGATTGACCGACAAAAACGCTCCCGCGACACAGCATCGCAGGAGCGTTTCTTTATTATTTCTTTTGTAAAATGCGCATTTCGGAAATAAACGGAATGCAAAACCTTCCGTTGACCTGCAGGCGAACGTAACGATATGCTTTACCGTCCAGCTTCTTGACCCAATGCAGATGACGCGGAAGCGGAAATTCGCCTTGATGATACAGAACATCGTATGTTGAAAATTCCGGATCATCAGAGCCGCGGATCTCGAAATTTCTGCGCTCACAGTTATTGCCGTTTCTCGTCAGCATTTCAATGGCATCAATTTGCTCAGAGGCTCCAAGATCGACTTGCCACCAAACACCGTTCTTTGCTACAAAGCCGGGTGCCCAGCCGGTGCCGGTGTCGCCATCCACAGCCTTTTGCGGGAAGAAATCTCCGGGCATGGTGTCGGAATACGAGGAAGACGCCGTGCAAGGCTTCCCCAGTGCAATATTGACATAGTCCTCGGCATGGATCTCGTCCATGGCAACGGTCGCCATATTCTTGAGATAATCCTCGCTCTCGGGGATATCCGCGGTTGCTCCGTCCCTGACATAACGGCGAATGGTCACCAGTTGATCCAAATGCTCCGCTGCGATATGTCCATTCGGCTCGTAGCCGACGTCAAAGGTCAATACGCCACCGCGTTCAATACAAGTCTTGGCGTAAGGGATCAGGTCAAGGTTGGAGCGTGCACTCATGCGATCCGACCACCAAGGGCCGAGATAGGTCAAAACGTGCCACTGTACCCCGTCAATCATACGCTCGCTTGGGTAAATGGTCAGCTCGTTTGCCTCACCACAGGTATAGTCCTGATCCACGTACAGCTTTTTAACTTCAATACCGCTATTATAAGCAAGAATAGCATCGGGATTACCGACACGCAGTACAGCCGATATATCGCGCAAAAACGGTGTGTCTGTGCTGTCAAAATATCCGCGATAGTGCGGATAACAGCCGTCGATCCACCAGCCCCAAACATTGCGTCCGTAACGCTCGGACAGCTCACGAAGCATGGCAAAATAACGCTCGGTAAAGCCCTCGCCCGGTCCGCCACCCTTGCTGTCCCAGGGAAAAACGGTACGCAGCTTGCCCTGAATCGGGCCTTCTACAGCGGCATACAGCATCAGCTTGATACCGTAGGGCTTGAGCGCTTTGATCAAGTCGGCGATCAGATCACGCGTGGAGCACAGCTTCTCTGTCATTCCCGCACGCTGCAGCATGGCATCGTATGCGGCGATCGGGCAGCAGAAGCGTCCGCCCGTCTGACTGATCGTAAAAAGAAGGTGTCCCGCACCGCAATCGTGCAGTTGCTTTGCCAAGCCTTCACAATCAAAGGCATTGACTCTGGCGTTCCAGCTCTCGTCACTCTCGTTGATCGAGCCGAGAAAATGCATCATTACGCCGTACTTGCTGTCATGGAACCATTGGGTCTTTTGTGCTTTGTCTTGCATAGAAAACCTCCCGTGCCGTGATCGGCAGCCTTACTGTATTTTATTTTCAGAACAGCGGCGAAGGGTAGACACCGTCGGCGATCAGCTTCTTGATCGAAGCCACCACGGCGGGTTTATCCTCCTTGTAGGTAACACCGAACCACTTGTCCTCGGTCGGCAGCAGCTTTACGGTTGCTTCTCCCGCCTTGAGCAGCTTGTCAATCTCAGCGGGCAGCAGATACTCGGACTTGATATCACCCTCCTTGATGCCGTCAAGG
>JAFTSR010000237.1 GCA_017467225.1 Clostridia bacterium
GCGGTGAGACGGCGGCAACGTATCTGCCGCGCTGCATTTCCGCCTTTATCGGCGCGGATATTACGGCGGCGCTTCTGGCCTCGGGCCTTTGCCACGATGGCGGTAAAACGGCGCTGCTTATGGACATCGGAACCAACGGCGAGATGGCTCTTTTGCATGAAGGCAAGCTGATCTGCTGCTCGACGGCGGCAGGCCCCGCGCTGGAGGGCGCCGGCATTTCCTGCGGCGCTATGGCGGTGGACGGCGCGATCGACCGCGTGACGGTGGAGAACGGCAAGTTTTCTTGCCATCTGATCGGCGATCGGCAGGATATCAAGCCGGTCGGTCTTTGCGGCACGGGACTGATTGACGCGGTGGCAGCGCTTCTTGAGACCGAGGAGCTGGAGGAAACGGGCTACATGGAGGACGACGCCGATATTTGTGGCTGCACGCTGACGCGTACCGATATCCGCCAGGTGCAGCTGGCCAAGGCGGCCATCCGTGCCGGTTTGGAGACGCTTTTGCACGAGGCCGGCGTCGGCTACGATGATATTGACGAGGTAGCGCTGGCCGGCGGCTTTGGCTCCTATTTGCATCCCGAAACCTGCGCGGCGATCGGTCTGATCCCGCGCGAGCTGGTGGGCAAGATCCGCGTGCTTGGCAATGCGGCCGGCAGCGGCGCGGCTATGATGCTGCTCAGCGCCGAGGAGCGCGCCTTCTCGGAAGAGATCGCGCAGCGTGCCGAGGTAATTGAGCTGTCGACCAATCCGGTCTTTATGCAGCGATACGTAGATGAAATGTATTTCTGAGGACGAGGCATGACAACAACAGAGACTACCACCGTCTGCTTCACAGGACATCGCACCTTTTCCCACGCGGCGCTTCTGACGCTGCCGCAGCTGCTGGAGGACACGCTGACCGAGCTGATCCAAAGCGGCTACGACACCTTCCGTACCGGCGGCGCGCTGGGCTTTGATACCATGGCGGCGCTCAAGGTGCTGGAGCTCAAGGCGCGCTTTCCCCACATCCGCTTGCACCTTTACCTGCCGTGTCGGGATCAGGGAAAATTCTGGAACGAGGACGAAATAGGGCTGTTCCAAAAGATTTTGGAGCGCGCAGACGACGTACACTACACCGCCGAGCACTATACCAACGGCTGCATGCTGCAGCGCAACCGCGAGATGATCGATGGCAGTGCCATCTGCATCGCTTATTTTGACGGTCATGGCGGCGGCACGGCCTACAGCTACGGCTACGCCAATCGAACGGGTGTCAAGGTGATCAACCTGGCGCAGTACACCCACCGTGAGGAGGAACAAGAATGAATACCCAAGAATTAAAAATACCGACGCTGCTGCGTCAGAATCGCTCCTACCGCCGCTTTGGCGGTGAGCCTTTGTGTGAGGAGACACTGCGTGATCTGATCGCATGCTGCACGCTGACACCGTCGGGCGGCAATCTGCAGCGGCTGCGCTTCCACGCCGTGTGCGGCAAGAAGGCATGCGCGGCGGTCTACCCCACGCTGGGCTGGGCCGGGTATCTGACCGACTGGGACGGCCCTGTGGAATCAGAGCGTCCGCGCGGTTATATCGTTCTGCTTTGCCGCCCGAACGAGGACAATGCGCTGCTGGCCATTGACACCGGCATCTGCGCGCAGAGCATACTGCTCGCGGCCGTTGAGCGCGGACTTGGCGGCTGCATGCTCAAAAACGTCAAGGCCGATGTGCTGCTGCCCGCCATAGGACTTTCGGCGGACGACTGGCGCGTCGCTCTGGTCATCGCGCTGGGCGAGCCGATCGAGCAGGTCGAAATCGTTCCCGTCGGCGAGGACGGCAGCATCCGCTACTACCGCGACCAGGCCGGCGTGCACTACGTGCCGAAGAGAACGGTCGTGGAGATTATGGTGTGAAGATGTGCGAGGGGAGACCTTTTGTGAAGAAAATGCTGGAGGCAACCGACCCAAGTCGGTTGCCTCC
>JAFTSR010000238.1 GCA_017467225.1 Clostridia bacterium
ACTACACTTTGACCGTGTATTACGTGGATGATCAAGGGAAGGAGATCGCGCCGCCTACCGTGCATTTCCTTTACTACAATGAGAAATTCAAGCAGACAGGCACCGCCATTCTTCCCGTCCTTGAGGGCTATCGCACGGCCTGCGAGGTCATTGACCTGGGCCTCATCACCGAGCCGGGAGATCGGACCTTTACTGTAACCTACCTGCCTCTGACGTACACGGTCAGTGTCGTACAGGTGGACCGAAGCGGCACAAGGCTGAGCGATAAGGTCTACACCTTCACCGTTTTACACGGCAGCGACGCTACCGTCGATCTGTCAGCGCTGGATGAGATTCCACACTACGAGCTGAGCGATCAGAACACCTACGTGATCAAAAACGTCAAAGCAGATATCACGGCCGACAAGCCCTTCAAAATCGTGTATCAGAAGAAGGCCTACGCATTGACAATCGAGTTCCAAAATGCAGAGGGCAATCCCATTGATCAAAGTCAAATAATCACCGCATATTACGGCGAGCCTGTCCGATACGAGGTTCCCTCGCGTCAGGAGCAGGGCTATATGGCGCTGGATTCCGTGCTGACGCTGGAGTCCTACAACGGCCAGAAATCGCTGGTCGCACGCTACAAGCGCGTCATCTTCCAGATCGAGCTGCAGTTGGTTGAGGTGAGCGCCGACGGGCAGCGACAGCTGCTGAGCGAAAAGATGGACATCGTCTACGGTACGCATTTCGTCTACCAGGCACCTGTAATTATCGGCTACACGGCAGCACAAGCGCAAATCGACCTTGGCACGGTGACCGAGCAGCCCCAAACGCCCATTGTCATTGCGTACACACCCGACGCCTACGATCTGACCATTCAGCTTGTGGATGCCCAGGGCAATCTTCTGGGAACGCAGCTGGTCACGGACATCCGCGTCGGCTCAACCTACAAAATTCTGCTGGACCCCGTTGATGGATACGTAACCGACGGCATCACCGTCGAGGGTATCATGAGCCCGGAGGAGGTCAATAAAACGGTTTCCGTCACGCTGAACAAAAAGCCTGCGCCGCAGCCCGATCCCGAGCCACAGCCCGAACCGGATCCCAAGCCCGAGCCGCAGCCATCTGACGACGGCTCCGACCTGACAATCGTGCTGGTGGGTGTCGGCTGTGCCATCGGCATGGCCCTTGGCGTGACAGTCACCGTGCTCGTCCTTCGCAAGCGCAAGCAAAAGCAGCAAGAATAACAACGCCATCGCTTGACAATACGCCCTGGGTGTATTATAATAGTAAAAAATCCGCACGGAAAGGAAAACTGAAAGATGAAGCATTTTTCCCGTTTTATCACAAGCCTTTTAGCACTCATGCTGCTCCTTGGGACGTTGACTGTTTTGCCGGCGGCGGCCGCAGATGAGGGACTGACCTTCACCGAGTTCGATCTCTACAAGCCCGTCAAGACCTATGACGAGACGCCAAACACCTTCGAGGCCTGGATCAAGCTGCCGAAAAACGCGGCCGGGCGTTCCGGTGTTATCGTGGGTAACTACGGTATCGGCAACTCGGTTATCAATTTCGAGGTGCACGACGCCGGTCGTCCCCGTCTGTACTGGACCGAGTCAAACGGCAAAAATTCCGACTGGATCTTTACCAACATCAACGTTCGTACCGGCGATTGGGTGCACGTCGCCATCACCCGTGACGTCGCCGGCGGCAAGGTTCACTGCTTTGTTGACGGTGTGCTCAAGCAGTCACTCGGCATTGCCGCCGACAAGGGCCGCGAGGATACCATCCCCGCAGGCGGCTTGTACATCGGCGGAGACCCCCGTGGCGGCAACGCGCAATACTTCAAGGGCGAGATCCGCGAGATCGCCGTCTTCTCCGATGCGCGCGATGCGGATGACATCGAAATGGATATGCTCACGCCTGCCGGTGAGGAAACGCTGCTGGCGCATTACGATCTGAGCGGGCATCAGAGTGGCGAGAATATTACCGACCTGAGCGAGGGCGGCTGTGATGCTCGCTACATCTACAACGTCACCTGGGTGGATGCGGATGATATCGACCTGCCCACCGATTACGCCTACTCCTTTGCGGTGGTGGGTGACACGCAGGTCATCAACGACAAGCATCCCGACAAATTCCACTTGATCTACGACTGGATCTTAGATAACGTAAATAAGCAGAAGATTGAGTTTGTCTTTGGTCTGGGCGACATCACCGAGCGCAGCAGCAAGGAGGAATGGGATCGCGCCAAGGAAAGCATCCATTCGATGGACGGCATCGTTCCCTACTCTTTGGTGCGCGGCAATCACGACAGCGTGGCCTCGTTTAAGCAGACCTTCCCGCTGTCCGACTATGAGGACGAAATCCTCGAAAGCTTTGACGGCTCGATGATCAACACTTGCCGTACTCTCACGGTCGGTGAGATTGATTATCTGATCTTCACCCTGGACTACGGCGCCTCCGACGCGGTACTTAACTGGGTCGGTGAGCTGTGCGACACCTACGACGATCACTACGCCATTCTGACCACCCACTGCTATCTCTTCCGCGACGGTACCACGCTGGACCAGGGCGACGTTTGTCCGCCTGCCACCACGGGCGGTCACAACAACGGCGACCACATGTGGGATAAGCTGATCAAAAAGCATGAGAATATTCTCATGGTCATCAGCGGTCACGACCCGTGCGATCAGATCATTCTGGCGCAGGACGAGGGTGAGAACGGCAACGTCGTCACGCAGCTGCTGGTCGACCCGCAAGGCGCTGACGCGCATCTGGGCGGTCTTGGCATGGTGGCGCTGCTCTACTTCTCCGAGGAC
>JAFTSR010000239.1 GCA_017467225.1 Clostridia bacterium
GCGCATTGCGCGTCCGTTCCAATGCGAAACAAACTTTGAACTTTCAAATGGGTAGCGAAGCGGCGCGAGGGGAGTGAATGACACGCCGGTGGCGTGTCAGAGCCCGAGCGAGCGAAGCCGCAGGCGAGACGGGGCCCCATATGGCATACCGTTCCGTTCGGACAGAACAGAACCGTTACAAATTTAACCAAACCATTTCCCCAAAAGTTTTTTGAAGGGGAGCGCGAGGGGGAACTTTTTTTCAAAAAAGTTCCCCCTCGCATATATTTTCACACAATTACCCTAGCTCATCGCGGCGGATGATCTCCTCCTGGGCGCTGGGCGCCATATCGACAAAGATGGCGCTGTAGCCGGTAATGCGGACGGAGAGGTCGCGGTAGGCATCGGGGTTCTTCTGCGCGGCGCGCAGCTCGGCGGTGTCAGCCAGGTTGACCTGCAGCTGCATGCCGCCCAGCTTGAAATACGCCTCGATCAGGGCGCGCAGCCGCAAAAGTCCGGCGTCACCGCGGATGGCATCGCGGCGCAAGCGCACGTTGAGCGCACCCGCGTGCAGACGGTCGGTCGGCAGCTTTGCCACCGAGCGCAGCAGCGTGGTAACCTCGCGTGCGTTGCCGACCGTGGGCGACATGTTCTCGCTCAGCGGCGCGGTGCAGCAGCGACCGTCAACGGTCGCGCCGATCTGTGTGCCCTGCCAGCGGTGGTTCATATCGTTGATGGTCACGTTGAGCGTGTAAACGTCGCGCACACCTGCCTCGTTGGTCGCCTCGCGGTCGATGATATCCAGCAGCGTGTTCAGAAGACGCACGGCGTGTCCGTCGGCAATTTCGTTGTCCGTGCCGTACTTGGGCGCCTTGCGGCAACGTGCTTGCAGCGCCTCGTAGCCCTCAAAGTTGGCTTTGGTTGCCGTCAGCAGCTCGGACAGCGTGCACACCTTGTCGCGCAGCACCAGCGTATCCACGGCCGCCATCATGTCGGCAGCCGTGCCGATGTTGCGCAGCTGAGCGTAAAATGCGCTGTAGCGGACGCCGCCCTCGTGGTTGCCGCGCGCGCTCTCCATGGGTCCCTGCAAAAAGCAGTCGTCCAGCGAAAGCGCCGCCGCCTCGGGCAGCTTCTCGCCGTAATAACGGGCGCGGTAGTTGGCAAAGTGCGGACGGATCTCGGCGGCAAACTGCTCGCCAAGCGCGGTGTAGATATCGTCCACGCACAGATTTTCTCTGTCGGCAAGTGTGGGAAAAAGACGCATCAGCATTTCGGGAATGGGGCCACCCAAGCCACCGATAATACTGCTGCCGCCGGCGATGTCCGCCCAGTTACAGGGGTGAACGGAATAATCCAGCGCGTGCTCATGTGCGACACCGATGTGCTCGTGCGCCGGAATGACGGTCTCGTCATTGTAGAGCAGCAGCGAGGAATTGTCGCGGATCTTCTCGCACAAGACCGACCACAGCTCGTCGGTGGTCTCCACCGTAAAGCTGCAGATGACCACGGGATTTTTGAGCTTGGGCTCGATGTGACGGGCAAACAGCAGATTCAAGGGATTTTCTTTGTGATCAACGTGGTTGCTGTAGCCGCCCAGATTGATGTAGCCGGGAGAATCGTAGACGGGATTGCGCGTCCAGCCGGTGTGCGCGCCACCCTCGGCAGGGTTTGCCATCTGATGCTCGCCGCGACCCAGGTGCAGCGACATCTTGGTGTAGAAATCCTCGATCAAGGCACCTGCTGTCTCGTCGTCCAGCCGCCCTGCGGCAAGGTCGGCCAGGTACAGAGGCAGAAGATCGTCGTCCACGCGCCCCACGTTCAGGCACGCCACGCAGTTGCCGGCGTAGATCAGATAGATGTTATAAAGGAAGATGGTCAGCTGCAGCCCTTCGCGGAAGGTGGTCGGCGCGCCGACGGTCAGCGCACGGCAAACCTTGGCCATCTCTGCCTCACCGGCAGATTCAGCCGCGTCGGCGTAGCGTTCAAAATAGCGCAGAATGGCGCGCCAGATCCAAGCCATTCCCTCAAGGAAGACCTGCGAAGCCTTGCTCTCGCCCTCCGCGCGGGCTTTCTCCAGCCGTGCCTCGGTGGCGCGGAGCATCTCAGGCACGCCGGTCTGTAGCATCATACGCGTGTCCAGCGTCAGATGTCCGCCGTTGTGACGGGTGATGGGATTGAGATGCGGCGGACGGTTCTGCCAGATCTCCTCCAGGCGTGCTTGCTCATCAGCGGTCGGCACGTGATCGTCAAAGCGACCGAGCAGCAGATCGTGCCCCTCGACGGGCAGCGAGGCGCGGTCAAGAACGTCGTAAAGTCCCTTACCCTGTTGCAGCGGCTGCGGTTCGTCGGCATGTGCCGCCCAGGCCTCGTCTATGAGAAAATAGCGCTCAACCAGCGTCGACTCCTGCGGCTTCTCGCGCAGAAGACGGATAGCGGTATCAATGGAAATACGAGCTTTCTGTGCAGAGGTCATGGCATTCCTGGTTACTCCTTTTGCGTCTTAATTGTTGTGATAAAAATCGCGAACGGCGGCAAAGAAGGCATCGATGTTCTCCCACTTGGCGTGCGGCGGAATGTCGCAGCCGGAGGAGGGCACAAAGTTCGGGTATTTGCTGCAACGCGCAAGCAGTGCCGTCGTCTCGGCGTAAATGCTCTCTGGCGTACCGGCAGCAAACTGCGCCACGGGGTCGATGTTACCCATGACCAGTACGTCAGGCGGCATCTTCTGCAGCATTTCCTCCATGTCGATGGCGTTGCCGAAATGGTAAGCCACAGCACCCGAGGAAACGATCTGATCGACCAGGCGCATGACCGCACCGCCGCAGTTGTGGTAGATGACAATGAAATCGTCCGTCTGCACGGCGTCAACGATCTCCTTCATATAAGGCGCAGCGAACTCCTCCATAAGTGCGGGGGAGAGCAGACCTGCCAAGGGCTCGGCAACCACAACGCCGTCAGCGCCGGCCGCATGATATGCCTTCATATAATCGATCAGAAATGCGGTTGCCTTTTTGAGCACCGCGTGAACCATGTCGGGCTCGTCGTAGCACAGCATCATGATCTCGGTCACGTCCAGAAGGCGTCCCGCCAGAGAGAACGGACCGATAACGCCGGCGAGCACCGGACGGTCGGTGATCAGCTCACAGGCCTTGGCGATGGCGTCGACGTAGCGGCCGGTGCGGTGATCGGCCACGGTGGGAACGACCAGCGCCTGGGCCTCGGCCTCGGTGTCGATCATGTGACCGGTGACGGTGGGAACCTCGTCGTCACTGAATTTGATCGTCGCGCCGAAGGCATCCGCCTCAACCGACAGATCCATCATGCTGACCGATGCCGCGCTGTCGATGCGGTCGGCCACCATCTTCATGCCGCGCGCTTGCATCTCGCCGGAGGAGATCAGCTCACGCACGTTGGTATTCATCAAAGAAATGGAGGGGAAGGAGAGAATGGGCAGCGCTTTTTTGACGTCGGCGTCGCGCAGCTCCTCGATCCACTGCTTCATATTTCTGTTCATTGTCGTAATCCTCGCTTTCTGTGATCACATCACAGTAGTGTTGGGATTATTATACAATATTTCTTTTCGTTTGTATAGCCCTTTTTTGAAATTTTTTGTTAATTTTTTCTACGCTTTCGCATCCGATCTCGGCGCTCAGCTTATCCACGGTGGCATCGGTCGCCAGCGCCAGAAGTCCCGGTTCTTTTCCCGCCAGGATCAGCCCGTGCAGACGCATGGAAATGACCGCTACCGCGCCGCCCAGCAGCATGGCCGCCTCCATCTCAGAGCGAGGACAGATCATGCGTCCCCCCTCGCAGGCACAAAGCACCGCACAACCGACGACATCCTCTACCGCGTCCAGGGCAACGTACACACGCGGACAGCCCGGCGCATAGCGGTGCGCCATGGAAAGCAACTGCTGCATGGCAGAAAGATCACCGCCGCGTGGGCAGATGCAGACGTAAGCACCGCGCCGCACGGGTAGCGAGCACCGCGCACGCCATGCCGCCACGCCGTCCTCAAGGAGCGTCATGCGCTCACGCGGCACGCCAAGGCGGAGCAGCAGGTGCCGCGAGTCAGCGTCGCGCAGCGAGATGCCTGCCGCCTGTCGCAGCACCGCACCCACCGCCCATTTTGCCCAAAAGCCCTGCAAGGGGCCGATGCCGTTGGCACGCAGCGAAAACGGACAACCAAGGAGCCGCGCTGCCACGCACAGGCCGAGATAATAGAGAAGCGAGAGCGAGCCGTGGCGGCTGCCGTTCTGCAAAAGCGACCCTCCACCCAGCAGCAGCGCGTCCGCTTTGCCAAACTGTGCGAATGCGGCAAGCACACGACGGCGATCAACAACGCGCAGCTGCAGACGCAGCGAGGAAATGACCGTCGCAACGGAAGGTGCTTGCGCGGTTGTGAACCGTCCATACGACGGTAATCTCATATGCGGCAAGCAACGCCGCGCGTGATACGCCGCTCCCCGTCGGCTGCGGCAGGTGTGTGGTGTCCACCCTTGGGCGCGCTCCGCACAATACCACGGTGCATCGGCCAAGGAGCGCGGAGCCGTAGCACCCTGAAAGCGCCGCAAAAGGCAGCGCAAAATGGCCTCGTCACCAAGGTTTCCCTGCCCGAAATAGCCGGCGCACACCACGCGCAGCTGCCGCTTTTGGGCGAGCGCCTGCCTGTAGCAGCGCAGCGTTCGCTCCGCCTGCACGTTCACGTCGTACCTTTTTTGCAGCATGGCGCGCAGCGCACGGGCTTGCGTCGCAAGGCGTGCTTGGTCGGTCCGCAACAGCGCGGTTAGATCGCGCAAGAGAGCGTTTGCTGAGGCCGCCTCGCCGCCGCGGCAGCAAAAGTTGGTCGCGGCGTGCTCATCAAAATTTTGCGGCGTCAAAGGACCTCCGTAGCCCTCGTTCCCTGCCAGCACCACGGCACAGCCGCAGCCGAGTGCCTCCAGCGCCGCGCGCGACACGCCGACAAACGCATGGCAGCGCCGAAACAGCGCGGACGGGTCGCGCACGCTGCCGCTCATGACGATATCCGCCGCGCGAAGCCTTGATGAGGCACGCAGCAGCGCTTCCCTTTGCGCCGCAAGCCCGGCAAAGGCATCGCCGCCGCCGATCAGGTACAGCCGCAGATGCAGACCGCACGCCGCTGCCCGTGCGGCCAGCTCGTCGGCGACTGACAACAAAAGCGATGCACCCAGGCTGCAGTCCGTGTCCATGCGACTGGCAAACGCCACCGAAAAGGTGCCGTCCTCCCGCATCGGTGGCAGCAGGTCGGAAAGCTCAACGCCGTTGGGCAGCACGCGAATGGGATGCTTGACCTTGAAATGCCGCTGCAGATGGACGCGGATATCCTCGCTGACGGCCAGCGTCGCCTCACCCCAGTAGGACAGGCGGGAAAAGCGGGGAGAAAAGGCGGCGTGTGCCGTCACAACGCGCAAGGGCGCCAGGGCGCGGCGCACTCCCCTTTTGCGATAGCACGGCCACCGTCCGCCGTCCGTTCCCAATGACAGGCGGGGCAAAAAGCGCAGAAGCAGCGCACAGCGACGGGTATGGGCATGGATCACGTCGAACTGCCTGCGGCGTACCAGGCGTCGCAAAAAGAGGAAGTTGCGCAGGCACCCAAAGGCGGACGACATGGGCGCAGGGTAGCGTAGATGTTCCACGCCGCGCGCGCGCAGCGTCGCCTCCAGCTCGCCGCCAAAGGAAACGACTGTCACCTCCTCCCCTGCCCGATGCAGCGCGCCGGTCAGCGTGAGCACGTGCGTCTCCGCGCCGCCGATGCCCAGTCCGTCGATCAACATTAAAATACGCATAAAAAACACCTCCCTTGGGAGGTAGTGTGCCCAGCGGAGGGGAGGTTTAGAAGGTGCGAACAGAACTTTCTAACCTTTGTTGGATTTGCCCATTTCTTTGTCACACGACAAAGAAATAGGCGAAAGAAAACGTGCATAGGGGGAAGTATCCCCCTATGTACCCCCTCAGTTTGTGCTTGCTTTGTCCGTGTGGGCCTAAACTTTTTAGGGAGGCTGCTTCGCTGCTATCCCTTGGTACGGAGAGAATACCTAATCCCGTAGGGCGCGGGCTTGTCTCCCGCCGCTCCAAAGCGAAACAATTTATTGTGCCTTACTTGTGGGGACGGGGCCCCACATGGTCGTTGCAATTGGCACGAAGCAGCCGCTGAAGCAAAAAAATCAGC
>JAFTSR010000240.1 GCA_017467225.1 Clostridia bacterium
CCCGTAGAAATCCCCTATGTTTTCGCCGTCCTTTTTGAGGCGGCGAACGCAAGGTCTGCACTCTGTGACGACCGCGTGCGATTTAGCCAAACGGTGGAGCCGTTTGGCGGTAGCACGCGAAATCGGGGGATCTACAAGGTGGCAGCGCCCCCTGTGTACGCGTTTTCTTTGGTTCGTTTCTTTGACGCGCGTCAAAGAAATGAACAACAATCAAACTAACGTTAAAAATCTTTGTTCGCACCATCTAAATTAACCTCCCTTGAAAGGAGTCCCAAACCATGTCCCAACAACTTCTCATCGGTATCGATATCGGTACCTCCGGTACCAAAACCGCCATCTACGACCAAACCGGTAAACGCCTCGCCGTCCATACCGCCGAATACCCCCTCTACCAGCCCAAAAACGGCTGGGCAGAGCAGGAGCCCGACGATTGGTGGAACGCCACCGTCGAAGGTCTGCAAAAGGTCCTTTCCGCCGAAGGCGTCAACCCCGAAAACGTCGTCGGTATCGGCCTGTCCGGCCAGATGCATGGCCTGGTCATGCTCGACGAGAATGGCAACGTCCTGCGCCGCTCCATCATCTGGTGCGACGGCAGAACCGCCAAGGAGTGCGAGGAGATCACCGAGCTCGTCGGCCGCGATCGCCTCATGGAGATCACCAAATCTCCTGCCCTGACCGGCTTTACCGCATCCAAAATCCTCTGGGTTCGTAAGCATGAGCCTGAAATCTACGCAAAATGCCGCCATATCCTGCTCCCCAAGGACTATATCCGCTTCAAGCTGACCGGCGAGCTGGCAACCGACGTCTCCGACGCCTCCGGTATGCAGCTGCTCGATATCGCGGCGCGCGATTGGTCTGACGAGGTGCTGCAGAAGCTGAATATCGACCGCAGCCTGCTCGCGCGCGTGCTGGAGTCGCCCGAAGTCAGTGGTCATGTCACCTCTGCTGCCGCCGCGCTGACCGGTGTGCCCGAGGGTACCATCGTTGTCGGCGGTGCCGGCGATAACGCTGCCGCTGCCGTCGGCTGCGGTGCCGTCCGCGACGGCTACGGCTTTACCACCATCGGTACCAGCGGCGTCGTCTTCTCGCATTGCAAGGAGTTGCGCGTCGATCCCGACGGTCGCATCCATTCCTTCTGTGCCGCCGTGCCCGGTGAGTATCACGTCATGGGCGTAACCCTGGCAGCAGGTCTTTCGCTGCGCTGGTTCCGCGATACCTTCAGCGCCGTGGAGCAAGCCGAGGCGGACGCGCAGGGCAAGGACGTTTACGCCATTATGGACGATAAGGCCGCCGAAATTCCGATCGGCGCCGACCGTCTTCTGTTCCTGCCACACCTGATGGGCGAACGCACGCCGCACTTGGATCCCGCTGCACGCGGCGCGTGGATCGGTCTGTCTGCCTCGCACAGCCGCGCACATTGCCTGCGCGCAGTCATGGAGGGCGTGATTTACTCGCTGCGCGACTGCCTGACGCTGTTTGACGCAGCCGGTGTCAGCGCACCCGAGGTCATGATGGCCTGCGGTGGCGGCGCGGTCAGCCCTCTGTGGCGACAGATGCTGGCCGACGTGCTGCACTGCAACGTGCGTACGGCTGCCTCCAACGACGGCGGCGCACTGGGCGCAGCACTCCTGGCCGGTGTCGGCGCGGGTGTCTATCCGTCCGTCCCCGAGGCCTGCGACGCGGTCATCCGCACCAAGACCGAGCAGCCCGCCATCCCCGAAAATTCCGCAGCCTACGAGCCCTACTATCAGCTCTACCATAATACCTACGCCGCCATCAAGCCCATCTGCCACGCGCTGGGTGAGATGGGGTGAGAGGATGGATGCAGGGCGCTGCCCTGCACCCGCGCTCCGCGGGCTTAAGGAACTTTTTGAAAAAAGTTCCTTAAGAATCCTCAAAAACTTTTGGAAAATTTATTGCTAAAGTTGTTGCTTCAGCTGTTGTTCCGCGCCGATTGCAACGTCCATATGGGGCCCCTACCCCATATGTGCGGTTCATAAATTGTTTCGCGTTGGGACGGGAGGAGCAAGC
>JAFTSR010000241.1 GCA_017467225.1 Clostridia bacterium
CAGTCGACGGGCTGCGTGTGGCTGTGGCCATGATCGGCCGTTACGCGCCTTACATGGCGTAAGCCTATTTCTGAGATTTGTGAAATAATAGTTGAATAATAGATGGAAGAACGGATTTTGATATGGATTTGAATCAGGTTTCCGCGGTGGAAGGACAGATGAAAAACAAGCTTCACCGCGATAGAGATAAAATTTGGTGTTTGCCCGATGCGGTAAACGAGGAACAGACGAAAAAAATCAATGAGATCGCACGTGAGCTGGGACTTGACCCGATTTGCTGTCGCGTGCTGTACCACAGAGGATATACAGACGCCGAGTCGATGCTGGCGTTCCTTCGACAGAGCGAAGAAAAAATGCACGATCCCTTTTTGCTGACAGATATCGTACCGGCCATTGATCGTATCCGACGCGCCGTTGCCGAGCACGAAAAGATTGCCATCTACGGTGACTACGACGTAGACGGCGTGACCTCGGTCAGCATGCTGTATCTTTACCTCAAGGATCAGGGCGCGGATGTTTGCTACTATATTCCCAGCCGCTGCAAGGAGGGATACGGTGTTTCTGCCGGTGCGATTGACCGCCTGGTGGATGAGGAGCAGGTCAAGCTGATTATTACCGTTGATACGGGTATTACCGCCAACGAGGAGGTTTTGTATGCAGCCTCGCGCGGTGTTGATATGGTCATTACCGACCATCACGAGTGTCATGCCGAGCTGCCGCGTGCTGTGGCGGTGGTCAATCCCCATCGCCCGGACTGTCGATATCCCTTCAAGGAATTGGCCGGTGTCGGCGTGGTGTTCAAGCTGCTTTGCGCGATGGAGATCACCAGTTGCCGTGAGGCAGGAATGACGGCGATCGATGGCGTGCGCAGCGTTTGTGAAAAATACGCCGATCTGACGGCTATCGGCACCATTGCCGACGTTATGCCAATTGTTGATGAAAACCGTCTGATCGTTACGTTGGGTCTGCGCATGATCGCAGATACCCACCGTCTCGGACTTTCTGCTTTGATTGATGCATCCTTGCCTGCGACTAAAAGCGTCGGTGGCTCGGCCATTCCTTTGAGTGAGGCAGAGAGAGCGGTGCAAAGAAGAAAGCGCATCAACTCGGGCTTTATCGGCTTTGGCATCGCGCCTCGCATCAATGCGGCAGGGCGTATCAGCAATGCCTCCCGTGCCGTCGAGCTGCTGCTGGCAGAAACCGAAGAAACCGCGCGTGCCTTGGCTCTTGAGCTTTGTGAGATCAATTTGCAACGTCAAATTGAGGAAAATCGCGTCGCTGAGCAGGCTTACGCCATGATTGAGCAGAGCTTTGACTTTGAAAATGACCGTGTAATCATTTTAGATAACGATCATTGGCCTCAGGGTATTATCGGAATTGTTTCCTCCCGTGTGACCGAGCGATACGGACTGCCGTCCATTCTCATCTCGTTTGATGGCGCGATCAAGGGTCCCGCGCCTACGCCGGAGGATATCGGTAAGGGCTCCGGCCGCAGCATTAAGGGGCTGAATCTTGTGGAAGCGCTGGCGCATTGTGAAAAGGAGCTGGTTCGCTTTGGCGGACATGAGCTGGCGGCAGGCTTGTCGATCCAGCGCGGTAGCATCAATTATTTCACAACGCTGATGAACCAGTATGCACGGGAATGTCTCAACGAGGATGATCTGGCGGTGCATCTGGATGCTGATTGCGAGTTGACCATGACTGACCTGACGCTTTCCTTAGCGGAGGAATTGACGCTGATGGAGCCGTTTGGCGTAGCCAACCCGGTGCCGCAATTTGTGCTGCGTGACGTGACGCTGACACGTATCATTCCGATGGGTAACGGTAAGCATACCAAGCTGATCGTTGCCAAGGACGGTATCAGCGTTGTGGCTGTCTACTTTGGCATGGCCACGGCAAGCTTTCCGCACGAGGTCAGCGACAGAGTCGATCTTTTGTTCCGACTCAATATCAACGAATATCAAAACGAGCGCACGCTGCAGCTGTTTGTTCAGGACATTCACGCAAGCGACAGCTACCTTGAGGAGCAGAGCAAGCAGCGTCTCCGCTATGAAGAAATCCACGCCGGTGCTTCGTTCGACGATGAGGTTGAGCACGTTCTCCCCACGCGTGAGGACTGCGCACTGCTTTACACCGTCCTGCGACGCGAGTATCGCCAGGGACACACGGCTTACACCGAGCGCACGCTGCTTTCTCTGATGCACGATGCGGCGCCGGGACGCTTCAATTACATCAAACTGAAATTTATCCTGCGCATTTTCCAGGAGCTGAATATTTGCGGTATTCTGGAGCCGCAGCAGGGTTACTATATTTTTGACATATATTTCACGCCCAACAAGACCTCCATCGATAAATCCTCCATTTTGAGAAAGCTGAGAGGACAGTGCCACAAAAAGGCATAATGCGTCGGATGGGTGCGAAAGCTTGACCGAAAGGAAGGTTACCATGGTAAAGCAAAGCCCGCCCCATACAGATATAACAAGCCTGATTTCCATGCTCCAGGCAACGGGGAAGAATTATCAGATCGATAAAATTCAACGCGCTTTTGAGTATGCCAACACGCTGCACGCAGGACAGATGCGCGCCAGCGGCGAGCCGTATATCTCACACCCGATCGCCGTGGCCGAGATCGTTGCCTGGCTCGAGCTTGACACCGACTCGATCTGTGCCGCACTTTTGCATGACACAGTAGAGGACTGCTCCGAGCAGACCAATCTCAAGGAAATTGAAAAGAAATTCGGTGAGACAGTCGCGCTGCTGGTTGACGGTCTGACCAAGATCGTCACGCTCAAGGTGGATGATAAGGAAGAAGCGCATATCGAAAGCCTTCGCAAAATGCTGCTTGCTATGTCGCATGACGTCCGCGTCATTTTCATCAAGCTGTGTGACCGCGTTCATAATATGCGCACGCTGGATGCCAAGCCGGATCCCAAGCGCCGCTTGACGGCCCTTGAAACGATGCAGGTGTACGCCCCCTTGGCTCATCGCCTTGGTATGCAAAAGATCAAGCACGAGCTGGAAAATCTCAGCCTTTCCTACCTTGATCCGATCGGATACAAGGAGGTCAAGGACGATATCGAAAAGAAATACGGCCTCAACGTCGGATTCATCGAAAATATCCAACAGATGGTTACCGAAAAGCTCAACGCGTATCAAA
>JAFTSR010000242.1 GCA_017467225.1 Clostridia bacterium
CCGACGAGGAAACGCCCGAGGCCATGTGGCACGCGCTGTTTGACTACAACGGCACCGCCGTCGGCACCATCACGGGCGACGAGTGCCTGGCAGGTCACAAGAACACCTACGGCACCGAGCTTTGCTCCGTCGCCGAGCTGATGTACTCCTACGAGGAAATCTTTGCCGCCACCGGCAACAACGTCTGGGCGGATCGACTGGAAAAGGCCGCCTTCAACGCGCTGCCTGCTGCCATCAGCGAGGACATGTGGACGCACCAGTACGACCAGCAGGTCAACCAGATCGCCACCGAAAAGTACCCCAACAAGCCCATTTTCCGCACCAACAACGGCGAGTCGGGTCTGTTTGGTCTGGAGCCGGGATACGGCTGCTGCACCGCCAACTTCAACCAGGCTTGGCCAAAGCTTGCCATGAACGTCTTTATGACCGAGGGTGAGCGCGACATCACCGTGGCGCACCTGCTGCCCTCTGTCCTGACCACCGAGATCGACGGCGTGCGTGTCAAGATCGAGATCATCACCGACTATCCCTTCCGCCACACGGCGACCGTCCGCGTGCGCTGCAAGGAGCCGGTTGCTTTCAAGCTGCGCGTTCGCGTGCCTGCCTGGGCAAAGAGCGCCAAGATGAGCACCGCGACCCGTGACGGTGATTATCTGGTGATCGACAAGACCTTTGGTAAGACGACGACGCTGGCTGTCAAGCTAACCGACAAACCCCACCTGGTTGACCGCCCCTGCGGCAGCAAGGTTGCCGAGTACGGTCCGCTGGTCTTCGCTCTGCCGATTGAGGCGGAGTACAAGATGCTGGAGTACACGCGCGACGGCGTGGAGCGCAAGTTCCCCTACTGCGACTACGAGCTTTCCCCAAAGAGCGAGTGGAGATACGGCTTTGCGTCCGCGACCTTCGAGGTGGTGGAGGCAGACGGCTGCGATATTCCGTTCAGCGAGAAGCAGCCCTCACTTATGCTCAAGGCAAGCATGGCGCGTGTGGACTGGGATTACGAGGACGGCTATACCAACGTCAGCGCCGAGAAGCCGGTCTCTGACCGTGCCATCGCCGCACCCGAGGACAAGCTGCTCATCCCCTACGGCGCAACCATGCTCCGCGTGACCGAGATGGTGAAGGTGAAGAAATGATGCGAGAGGCGCAAGGGGCTCTGCCCCTTGACCCCGCCAAGGAAACTTTTGAAAAAAGTTTCCTTGGAACCTTCAAAACCTTTTATCAATTTTTAAGTTGTATTTTTAACGGTTCTGTTCTATCCGAACGGAACCGTTTTTTTGTGCGGGGGAGATAAGATAGTGCAAACATATTTTTCTAACTATTGTTGGTTTGTTGCCTATTTCTTTGGCTCGCCCCAAATGAAATAATGCTTCGCTGCGCGAAGCGCGAAAGAAAACGCGCACAAGGGACAGCAGTCCCTTGTGAATCCCTGCGTCTTCGCGTGTTACACGCAAACAACGCTGCCGCATTTTTTGCTAAACACACGCGGTTTGAACAGACAGC
>JAFTSR010000243.1 GCA_017467225.1 Clostridia bacterium
CGATGACCGCAGGATCAACGTCCACGCCAAGGTCAATGCAGGCAATGCCCTGACCCTCGATCATCATCTTGACCAAATTCTTACCAATATCGTGCATGTCGCCCTTGACCGTGCAGATGACTGCCGTGCCGAGCGGCTCAACGCCTGCGCCCGACAGCGCGGGCTTGAGAATTTTCAGTCCTGCATTCATGGCGCGTGCGGCAACCAATACCTCGGGCACAAAGACCTCGTTTTGACGGAACTTGTCGCCAATGACGTTCATGCCGCTGACAAGACCCCGGTTAAGAATGGTTTCGGGGGAGATATTTTGCTCAAGCGCCTCGGTGACCAGCGCTGCGACGTCCTTGGCCTTGCCGCGCTGCAGCTTTTCGGAAATTTCTTGCAAAAGTGCTGTTTCCATAACGTTCTCCTTACGATTCATCGGTTTTTTTATGTGTGGGCTTGAATAACAGAATAAAGACGACCATAGCCATCATGGCAAGAATTGCCAGAGGGGGAATGAGATCGCGCAGAGAGGTCTTTTCCTCGATGGGCTCGGTCTCGTCGGGAGCCTTGGTGGTAGCCGAGGACCCCGGCGCAGTAGTCGTGGCTGCTGTGGTCACGGGCTCGGGCGTTTTGACCGAGAAGCGGTATTCCGCCTGGCCCAGCCATTCACCCGTGGTAAAATCTCTGCCGCGTACCAAAACGGCATCCTCGTAAATTGTGACGTAGTAGCCCTGGCTGCCTACAATTTCGTAGCCGCCGGTGCCGTCATCGGTCCAAAGATATGCGGCAGACGCCGTGTTGAAGATTCTGGAGCCCTCGGGCAGCCTGAACATGGTTTTGGTTTCGTTCATGGATCTGTGTGAATGGCCGTTGAACATGACGACGTTGGTATAGCGGTCAAGCAGATTCTGCACTTCCAAGTAGTTATATACGTCGCCACAGCCGTGCTGATCTTGCGTACCTGTTACGGTGTTGGGCAGCGGCTCGTGCAAAAAGACGAACACGGGCTTTTCGGGATTGGTTGAAGAAAGAACGGCGGCAAGCCAGGAGAGCTGCGCCGAGGAGATCACGGCCTTGCCATCCTGATAGGAATCCGCGCCAAGCACGATCATGGTGCAAGTACCCAGGTTAAAGGTATAATAGGGGGTATTCAACGCGCTGCCGCTCGGATGCTTGACGTATCTGAAAAATCTCTGCAGGTTGGCGGTGTATGCGCTCTCGTCGTAAAGGTAGGTGCCCTTGGTAAGGAATTCATGCGTGCCGATCGCGCGGTATAAGGGAGGCAGACCTGCTTCCTTTGCGTAAAGCTGTGCAAGAAGCTCGTAGTATTCGTCTTCGGCTGCTTCTACTGCGGAGCCAACGATGAAGATGCCTGCGGCATCGGGCGAATTTGCCTTGATATCCTTGAGCATGGCGGAAAAGCTTGCCTGCGTTTGCTTATCTCTGCCTACGTGTGTATCGGATACTACCACGAATTCGGCCAGCTTTTTTCCTGCTTTGGGAAGCACGAGGCTGCTAAAATCGGTAGCGGCCAAAAATCCGGTCGTGCTCTCGCCAAAGCTTTCGCTATAGGTGTATACCAAAACGGATCTTGCCTTATCGGGAACGGTAAAGGATTCATTGATCGATATCAGTACGTAACCGGAGGTGATCTTTCCCGTATAGAAAGCCGAATAGCCGGGCAGACGGTTGCCGTTTGCGTCGCTCCAGTAAAGGGCATACGAGGTTGCATTGGAGCCTTCAGGCAGGGTCATGTAAAACGTGCTTGCGCCGGAGCCATTGGAGCCGTCGATCAGCAGAAAGGAGGCCGTATCGGGCAGCGTGGTCGTGCCTGCGGTGTCCTCGGTTTGCTCTTTGGTGCTGCCTTGCGTATCACTTTGCTCGGATGAGGCCGAGATCAGCATCGTGGTCGTACCGACAAGCATGCAGAAGCACAG
>JAFTSR010000244.1 GCA_017467225.1 Clostridia bacterium
CCGAAATACAGCTTGTGGTAGTTGCCACCCTTCTCATCGTAATAGCGGTTGGGAATGGTATCGTCTCCCAAGAAATCGCTCTCATGCAGCATGGGCGTCGCTATCTTTTTGCAGATAAATACCAGCGTTGCCTCCTCGAAATACGGCGTATTTTCAGCATACTTCACCGTAAAGCCGCATTCTGCAATTTTGTCCACGTCACGACCGGACTTGGTGCCGCAAAAGCCGAGCTTGGCTTTATCCTCGGCAGGCAACAGCGCCATAGAAAAAGTATCACTTTCCTCCATCAAAGAATAGGTGTAGCGCTCGGGACGCACCGCGCTGATCATCACATCCTTGCCCCACATGACACCAAGCGTTCCCCAACCAACCGTCATGGTGTTGATTTTGTCCCCTGCCGCAGCCGTCAAAAGCATTCCCCGGTGGAACATCGAAAAAACATCTCCCCCAAGCTCAGTCGGGGTGATCTCACGAAATGACATGGTAAGCCTCCTTGTATCGAAATCAGTATAGTATATGTATTTTTGCTTTGGAAAGCACCCAAGGCACAGACCTTGGGTGCAAATTTTTACTCGTAATAATATGCGAGAATGCGGATCAGCGTGTCATCATAATCAGAATCTGTGTAGACAAAGAGCTCGACCCACATGCCGGTTGCCTCGTTGTAGAACTGGTGTATCGTTCCACCCGACTCGGTTCGTCCGCTGATGGCTGCCTCATATACAAAGCCTTCGCTTCTGAGGTAGGCCGTATAGCGATCGTACTGTGCCTGGCTGTAGCGATATGCGTGATATGCATATTCGCGATCATAGCCATCGATCTTATCAACATATTCTCCACCAAGCAGGAAATCCAAAGAATACAGACATCTTGCCGCGGGAGTAACCGTCTGATAAGCATGGATGTAGGTGAATCTGTAGGTGCCTGTCAGATCGAGATTTTCATCCACTTCAAAAGCACAGATCGAATTCTGAACCTCATTGTTATGCCATGCCACAAACTCGGCCAGGCTCTTGTTGCCGGTATAGCGAAGATTGTTCAAATCGGAAATCTTGATCGCTGCGTACATATCGTTACCGCGTGTATAGGTACCCTTGTTAACCGCAATGACCTCGCCATACTGATTGACCAGCGGACCGCCGCTGTTTCCGCTGGAAATAGACGCGGTCGTCAAATAGCAGTCTGCCAGGCCGTATGTCAGCGAAGGCAGAGAAATCACGCCGTCGGTAAAGTTACCTACAGCCCATCCCAATGCAGCACCGCAAGCATAAGCATTGCTTCCGACGACAGCATTCTCGTCATCGATCACAAGGTAAGGAACGTTGCTGACATTGATCTTCAGCACGGCAAGATCGTATGCAGGGTCAAACTTCACAATATGGCTCAGAGAATAGCGTCCACCGTCAGCCAGTTCCACATCAATCTGAGGATTATTCGAGGAAACCACGCCATTGATAACGTGGAAATTGGTGACCAGCGTTCCCTTGTCATCAATGAAAAATCCGGTTCCGATTCCCTCTCCGCCGTTGATCAGAATTCTGACGGTACGCTTGCGAACGTAGTCTGCCAGTTCTTCAGTCGTCATCAGATCACAGGGAATGATCTGCGTATCCAACGTGGTCTGGCAAGTCGTACACTTCTTATTTTTCAAGCCTTCAACCTTATCGGTTGCTGCCGTTACTACTGTCCATTCTGCGGGTACATCGTGACCCTTGCGTGCAATGCTGTCAGTCATAAGCGTCGTACCGCACACGGTGCACTCGGTATGCTTTTCACCGTCGGCCGTGCAGCTGGCCTGGCGGTCAACAATCCATGCACCGGCTGTATGTGCCTTGACGGGAATAACATCCGTCAACAGAACGGTTTCACACGCAATGCAAGACACCTTCTTGCTGCCTTCCTTGCTGCAAGTAGCCTCGCTGACGATCACCCAGTCGCCTGCTTTATGATTTTTGCAGTTGATAGGCTGCGTTTCCAACGTAGTGCCGCACACAGTGCAAGCAACGTGGCGAGAGCCTTCCACTTCGCAAAGCGGATCGCAATCCACCACCCATTCACCCGGTGTATGCGCCTGGCATGCAATACTGTCTTTCAAAACAATCTCACCGCAATCGACACACTCCACGTGTCGGCTGCCGGCGGCTTTACAAGTGGCCTCCTGATCGACGATCCATTCACTCATTACGTGCTGATGCGTACAACCGGTCAGAAGCAAAACACAGAAAATGCAAACGAAGAAAGGGACAAGCTTGATGAAGGTTTTCATTTTTACTATCCTTTCAGGAAACAAAATTTGGAATATATCCGTTTTTAGTATAGCACATGCACTGCAAAAAGTCAAGCAAAAAATACAAAAAATATGCATATTTTCCGAAAAGTCACATACAGAAACGGCCTCCCGCTTCAGATTCTCTTCTCTGACACAGGAGGCCATATATATGCTTACTTCAATCCAGAACACCGTGCTTCTGCGCGGCATTCATCGGTGCGCTGCGCTCGTACTTGGACGTGATATCCAGATATCCGCCGCTCTTGGCAGCGCGCTCAAAACCGGTCAGCACCTCCAGCACGTGCAGCGTCTGCTTGTAGGACGCGCGCGGCAGGCGCCCCTTCTCCAGCGCCGAGGCCATATCGGCAAGACCCAGCATACGGGAGTTTTCGGGATAGTCAAACGCCAAGGGGATTTCTTCATCGCCCTTGCCCGGCGTATGCAGGATGACAGGACCACCGAAGCAATTGGGGTCAGGCACACGCAGCGTACCCTTGGAGCCGTAGATCTCGATGATCGGCAGCTTTGCACCGTAAATATCAAACGAGGTCATGATCGAGGCCACAACGCCCGACGCAAATTCCAGCACGCCGTAATATGAGGTGGGGACGCTGACGGGCAGCATCTCACCGTAGTGCTCCTTGCAGGTCGCTTCGCGCTCGGCAAACGGCGTGGCAACCATGCCGCCGACGCGCTTGACACCGCCGAGCAGATTGATCAGCGCGGTCACGTAGTACGGACCCATGTCCATCATCGGACCGCCGCAGTACTGATAGAAAAATGCAGGGTCGGGATGCCAGGACTCCGGTCCGTGTCCCGTCATAAAGGCGGTCGCACCGACCACATCACCGATAGCGCCCTCGTCGATCAGCTTGCGGCAGGTCTGAATGCCCGCGCCCAGGAAAGTATCGGGTGCACCGCCGATCATCAGCCCCTTCTCCTCGGCCAATCTGACCAGCTCCACGCCTTCCTCCCAGGATGCGCCCAGCGGCTTCTCAGAGTAGACGTGCTTGCCTGCCAGCAGCGCTGCACGGCTGACCTCATAATGCTGATACGGACGCGTCAGGTTCAGGACAATATCCACCTCGTCATCGGCAAACAGCTCATGCATATTCTCGTACAGCTTGGGAATGCGATACCGCTTCACAGCGCTCTCTGCACGCTCGCGAATCAGATCGCACACGCCGATCACGTCAACGTCCGAAAAAACCTTGGTGATGTTTTCCAAATAGATGCCGGAAATGCAACCGACACCGACGATACCGATTTTTTTCATGTGCTACCTCGCTCAATCGAGAATGCCGTGCGGCAGGCCCTGCGGCATGGGAGCCTCGCGTTCGTACTTGGTGATCAGCTCCAGATAACCGCCACTCTTGACAGCACGCTCAAAGCCGGTCAGAACCTCCAGAACGTGCAGCGTCTGCTTGTAGGATGCGCGCGGACGGCGACCCGCCTTGAGAGCCGCTGCCATTTCCGCCAGACCCAGCGCACGGGAGTTTTCGGGATAGTCAAAGGCCAGAGGAATTTCCTCGTCGCCCTTGCCCGGCGTATGCAGCACGACAGGGCCGCCAAAGCCGTTGGGGTCGGGAACACGCAGCGTACCCTTGGCGCCGTAAATCTCAATAATCGGCAGCCTTGCACCGTAAATATCAAAGGAAGTCAGAATGGAAGCCACCGCGCCGGACTCAAACTCCATGGTGCCGTAGTAGGAGGTGGGAACGTCGACCGTGATGACCTCACCGTTGTGCTCCTTGCAGGTGCACGTTCTGGTCGCGAACGGCGTTGCAACCATGCCGCCAAGTCTTTTGACACCGCCCATCAGATTGATCAGCGCGGTGACGTAGTACGGACCCATGTCCAGCATCGGACCGCCGCCGTGCTTGTAGTAGAACTCCGGATCGGGATGCCAGGACTCGTGACCGTGACAGGTCATAAAAGCCGTCGCACCGACGATATCGCCGATCGCACCCTCGTCGATCAGCTTGCGGCAGGTCTGAATGCCTGCGCCCATGTAGGTGTCGGGCGCGCCTGCGATCCAAAGACCTTTTTCCTTGGCCAGCTTGACCAGCTCCACGCCTTCCTCCCAAGTCGCGCCCAAGGGCTTCTCGGAATAGACCGGCTTGCCCGCCAAGAGCGCAGCCTTGGTGACCTCATAATGCTCATAAGGACGGGTGATATTGAGCACAACATCTACCTCGGGATCGGCAAACAGCTCGTACATGTCGTTATACAGCTTGGGAATATTGTAATTTTTGACCGCTCTCTCGGCTCTCTCACGAATCAGATCGCACACGCCGATGATCTCAATATCCTTGAAGCGCTTGGTAATGTTCTCCAGATAAATGCCGGAAATGGCGCCAACACCAACAAAACCGATTCTTGTCATGTCAGTATCCTCCGTTTCAGATCAATACATTTTTGCGTTGTTGAGATAACGCTCCACGCTCAGACCGTTCTTTTCGTTATATTCCTTGCCGCCGGCAGCCCAAAGCATGCCGCGCTCCATCAGAATTGCCGCATTGGGAGAGAGATCAAACACGTCATCGTGATGACCCAGCGAGTTGTAGAACACGCGTCCTACACCCCAGTACTTGGTCCAAACGACCGGCATATCGACCGGCTTGTTGGAGGCGTGGTAGTAGTTGACCAGCGGGAAGCGCGTGGTCGCCAGCACCTCGACGGCAGGGTCAACGTGCAGGTAATAATGCTCGCTCTTGACCTTGAAATCCTCCAGACCCTCGATGATCGGCGAGGTGCCGCGGCGGATATTGACGGTGTACTCCACGCCGTCGCCGCCCGGATGGCTGACCCACTGTCCGCCCGTCATAAACTGCCACTGCGTATCGTTGCGGAAGGAATCACACATGCCGCCATGGCATCCGGCAAGGCCGACACCGCGCGCGACCGCCTCGGAGATGTTGTGCGAATACTTTCCTTCTAAGGATCCGCCCGTCCAGCAGGCAACGATCAGATCGTAGGTGAGCAGCTTTTCATAATCCTCAAAGCAGCTGTGATCATCATAAATTTCAGCCGAAATGCCGTTTTTCTCCAGCATACCGGCAAAACGCTTGGAAGTCAGCACGGGCTCGTGTCCCTCCCAGCCGCCTTGGAAAACGATGGCTTTTTTCATAGTGTAATTCCTTTCGTTCTTTGATTTTTTGAGCGGTGCCGCATGATCCGTCCGCGCCGCCGCTCCTCGATTTTCATTGTACCATAGATGTTGTACTTTGTCAATAACATTTCAAAAATCCGGCGAAGGAATTGACAACGCTTGCAATTTGTGTTACAATAAAAAAAAGGCGATGGCATCTCCATCGCACGTTGAACTTTTGGAGGATACGCCATGCACGCTCCCATTATTGCCATCTACGGTGACAGCATTTCCCTGGATTCCTATCCCGGCGGAGGATGGCCCTCCCGTCTTGCTGCCGCAATCGAGCCCCATGCTCTTTACAATCACGCCATCGGCGCGAGCGGTTTGTCAACGTCCACGCCCAACAGCACCATAACCCTTTTGGATCAGCCGCAATGGCAGCACCCGGACGCCGAGATCGCCATCATGTGGCACGGCACCAACGAGTGGTATTGGGGTGCACCGCTGGGCACGGTCGGCACGACAGACGAGAGCACCTATGCCGGCGCCATTGCATCCGCTGCTGATAAGCTGCGTCGGATCAATCCGCAGGTCAAGCTGATCTTTATGACTCCCATCCTTCGCTGCCAGCTGCCCCACGACATTACCGACGTTCCGATTGGCGAGGCATGGGACACGCCCAACCGCATCGGCGCCACGCTGCGCGACTATACGAACATTCTGTGGGAGCAAAGCCAAAGACTGTGCTTTCCCTTGATCGATCTGCGCACCCTGACCGGCTTTTCGCCCATCAATAAGCACCTGTATTACCGTGACGTTGCGCATCCATCCGACCTTGGCTTCGATCGGATCGCCGACTTGATCGTCCGCCATCTGCGACTTTGGTATCTGTAAGTATGTATGATCGCTGCAAAAAAAAAGAAACGACAGGCCTATTTCTGTTGTTCTTAACGGAGAATTAGGTAGCACAAATCGGCAGAGGACTTGTTTTCTCTGCCGATTTGTGATATAATGGGAACGATAAAACTTTTGGAGAGGTATATATGTCACTTGATTACAACGAAAAGAATATTACTCTCGCCAAAAATCTTCGTAACCCGGTATCAGAAATAAACTCAAGAGTAACATACATATTTTCTTTAAGTAGGATTAGATAGTTATGCATATCAAAAACAAAATTGGATTGACAAGTTTCAGAACATCAACAGATTTTAAGTGGTTAGGAAACAGTTATGTAAATATTCTCACTAACGAATATGGTGTTTGTCTGAATGGTAATAAGTATGGATTGCGATCACTTTCTAATCAGATCAAGCAAATCATACGCAAAGATATACCGACGGTACTTTATGATGAATTTCCCGGCGATTTAGAAGAAGGATCCTGGTCAATGACGGTGAAGCTGATTTCCGCGGATGCGTTTTCCTCTCAATATTGTTCCAACAATATCACCCCCTTGGTAAGTATGAAACCCAATGGCGAGAAAAAATTAGAATGGTATAAGAATAGTTGCTTTGTGATAAGAAAAGAAGGTAATCATGGCATTCAGTTGGTTGGAAATATGCAAGGATTAAAATCTTTTTCCAATCACTTGAAAATCATTTCTCGGAATGCAAATCTACACGTATTGTATGAGCAAACTATGATTCAAAACACACCAATACCATTATTCTCGGTGCATAAAGTTAACTGTCGAGGACGATGATTTTCTTCATTTGATTACGAAATTCCATAGAAGCAGATTAGCCGAATTGTTATACTAGAACACGGATTTTATTCGTGCTTGCAATAATTTACAACCATATTTTGCAATCTGCCAGCGAAAAAGTCCCCCTCCTCGATTTTATTTCGAAGAGGGGCGACGCTATCGATAGGTGTTTTAGTTTAACTTAATGACATTGCTCCGAGAGGGAGGGGGACCGCGTTAGCGGTGGAAGGAGCCTGCGTGACTTTAGGTTTGTGCTAACTTTATTGTAGCGCACTCTCCCTCAGTCACCTTC
>JAFTSR010000245.1 GCA_017467225.1 Clostridia bacterium
CTGATTAAAGCCCTCATCCATGCCACCGCCCTGGATCATAAATCCGCGGATAACGCGGTGGAAGATCAGGCCGGAATAAAAGCCCTCGCCCACCAGCTTTACGAAATTGGCCACCGTTTCGGGTGCCTTATCGGGATACAGCTCAACCGTAATATCTCCATACTCTTTGATATGCAATACAACCTTGGGATTGCTCATGATAAATTTCTTCCTTTCGTTATATATGATGTGTTTTTCATTCCGATCTGCTCCGCGGGCGATTCGTGAATCGCCCCTACGGATGATTACGGGATATTTTCAAATTCATACGCCGCGCAAAGCAGCTCGCGCAAGCGTTCCCCTTTTCCCTGCACGTGCAGATATCCCGCCAGCACCTCCATACCGGTGGCGGCACGGTACTGCGCGACGGTCGCGCCCTTGGGCACGTTCCCGTGCCCCATATTGCGTCCTCTGCGAAATACCGCTTGCTCTTCCTCGCTCAGAAGCGGCAAAATATTCTGCATTGCCTCGGCCTGTGCGCCCGCACGCACGTAGTCCAGCGCCTTTTGGTTGAGCGCTGCCGAGGTGGAATACCCCGCTGCGACCAGACGCTCACGCACGTACAGCTCAATGACCGCATCGCCAAGATACGCCAGCGCAGGCGTGGTCAACTCGTTGACAGGCTTCATTCCGTCGCCTCCGTTGCCTTTTCGGCAGCTGCCGCTGCTTCTGCGGCCTTTTTCTTAGCCTTGCGTTCCCTCTTCTCTTCCTTCTCGCGCGCCTTTCTCTCCTCATCGCTGGGCGGCAAGGGGTATTCCTCCAGCATGGCCTTTGCCATATTGCGGAAATAGACCGACAGCGACGCGACGGCCAGCAGCGCTACGAAATAGTCCTCCCCGTCTTCGGGGTTCAGCTGCTCGGACGCCAAAATTTCCTGCACGATCTCGGGACAGCGATGCTTTTGCGCCTGCTTGATGGCCATTGCCTGATCGTATGCGCTGATCAGCTTTTCGCCCGAATAATCCTCTTTTGCGTAAATGGCCTCCATGGCACGCTTGATCTCCTCAATCGAGAGCGTGTTTTTCAAGGAGTACACGACCAGCATCTGCACGATCTGCTCCTTGGTATATTTCTTTCCCTTAACCGGCGTGATCAGCCCATCCTTGGAATAATTGTTGATCATATTCTTGGTCAGCGTGCGGTCGGCCGACTCGCTGCCTTCCTTATTCTTATCCGCCACGAGCAGCAATATCTGCTCCAGATATAAATCAATGGAAGGAATTTCAGCACTGGTCAGGTCGGCGTCGTTGACCGCCTCCTGCAGCAGCCCGTTGAGTTTTTGCGCGTCCATATCCGTTCTCCTTTTTGACCTTGATGGTTTTCAATACCATTATACACGGCTTGAATGCGCTTTTCAAGGCCCTTTTGCGTTTTTGTTCTGTTTTTTTGCATCACGAGTCTGCAAATACTGACGGATCAGATACACGGTGGCCGAAACCATGCAGAAAGCCTCACAGATAATGCCGCCGATTGAAAACGAGATGACGGTATTATTGACCAGCCACAGAGGCGAGATCAGCCCCAGCTGAATCCAGCGGATGGCGTTATCCGAGCCGTACCACATGGAAAACGTGCCGATGACCTGCGGTGCCAGTGAAACAAGACAAGCCCAGCCGTCGCCGCCCACCGTGCCTGCAAAGACAGCGCCCGCAACAAACAGCGCGTTGATCAGCACCAGCACCCACGTGCGGCGCCGCTCACCAAGCCCCAGCATGATCAGTCCGCGCACAATTCCCATCGCGTTCATCAGACAGCCCGCCACGTTGCCAAGCAGCAAGAAGCTGACGGCAAACAATACGTTGCCACTGATCTGCAAAATATAATAGAGGGAACGGCGCTTGGGTTGGAACGACAGAATGATCAGCGACATGGCAAGCACGCTGAACACCTGCCCTGCCATCTCCATAGGACTCATGCCTCATCCTCCTGTGCGACCAGTTTGACCGGAACGGCTACGCTCGCCTTTTGCACCTTGACGGCGTTCACCGGCACTGCGCGAATCGGCTCGCGCCTTTGCGCAGGCGGCAGATCGCAGGGTTTTACCTGCTCGGGACGCACCTTGACCGTGGGGAACGCCTCCCACGAAAGACTGTGCGTTTTGCCGTCGGTGGTGCGTGTGGGACGTTGCGTGCGCTTAACGCCCACCAAAAGGGAGCGATACTCCCCTTCGCCTGTCTCGCTGTCGTACGCAAGGCGCAAGGGGAACAGGCAGAGCGCCAGCGCGCCGCCTGCCAGCAGGCCGATTTTGGTGGAAGTTTTCATTTTTCCCACTTTTCTACCCGTTTCATCCGCTTTTGCAACCATGCCAACCACTTTATCCGCTATATTGGCGTATTTCATGGCCACTTGCGCCACTTTGTCAAATCCGCCCGTGTCTTTTTCAAAGCTCATAAGACACTCCTTTTGTTCAAATATCAGTTTCTCAGGCTGTGAATCGGTGCGGGAATGCGTCCGCCGCGACCAATGAACTTAGCCGGGGAATATTCACGCAGCGCCATGATGGGTGCAGTACCCAAAAGGCCGCCAAAATCAACGCTATCCCCCACTTTCTTACCATAAGCAGGGATAATTCGTACCGCGGTGGTCTTATTATTCACCACTCCGATAGAAATTTCATCCGCGATCACACCGCAGATGACCGCCTCGTCCACGTCACCCGGCACCGCGATCATGTCAAGGCCGACCGAGCAGACCGCCGTCATGGCCTCAAGCTTTTCAATCGAGAGCGCACCGCGCTCCACAGCTGTGATCATGCCTGCATCCTCGGACACCGGAATAAACGCGCCGGACAGACCGCCGACGTGAGAGGAGGCCATAACGCCGCCCTTCTTGACGGCATCGTTGAGCATAGCCAGCGTCGCTGTCGTGCCGTGTGCACCGCAGGACTCAAGACCGATCTCCTCCAGAATGTGTGCAACCGAGTCGCCGATGGCCGGCGTGGGTGCCAAAGAGAGGTCAACGATACCAAAGGGCGTGTTGAGTCGGCGCGCTGCCTCGGAGGCGACCAGCTGACCGACACGGGTGATCTTGAACGCGGTTTTTTTGATAACCTCAGCCACCTCGGTCAGATTGCAATCGCCTGCGCGCTTGATGGCGGAGCAGACGACGCCGGGGCCGGAAACACCGACGTTAATGACAGTCTCAGGCTCGCCGACACCGTGGAAGGCACCGGCCATAAAGGGATTGTCTTCGGGCACGTTGGCGAAGACGACCAGCTTGGCCGCGCCAATGCATTCGCGGTCGGCGGTCAGCTCGGCACACTGCTTGATGACGTGACCCATCTGGGCGACAGCGTCCATATTGATGCCGGCTTTGGTGGTGGCTACGTTGACCGACGAGCAGACCATTTCGGTCTCGGCGAGCGCCTGCGGAATGACCGAGATCAGATTGCGCGCGCTGTCGGTGTAGCCCTTGTGCACCAGGGCGGAGAATCCGCCGATGAAGTTGATGCCGACGGTCTCGGCTGCCTTTTGCAGCGTGTGCGCCAGCTTGAGATAGCCATCGGGGGAGAGATTGCCGCCGATCAGCGAGGCGGGCGTGATGGATACGCGCTTGTTGAC
>JAFTSR010000246.1 GCA_017467225.1 Clostridia bacterium
CAGCGGTCCTTAATGTGCTTTCGAATTGCGGATGCGCTCAGGCGCGCTTGCCTGTCCTAATCTCGCCGTGCTTTTCCTCGTACTTCTCGATCAGATCCCGGATGAGCACAAGAATTTGGCTGTTGGCGCTGCGCCCCTCGTAGTCGGCAATGACGTGCAATTTGTCCAGCATTTCTTCTTCGATGCAGATGGATAAGCTTTTGGTTGCCATAAATAAAACCTCACTTTGAGCATGTTATGTATTTACTTTACATCCATTTTGTGTTAAAATGTTGTGTATGGATGCAAAATATATCCAAAATATGTTCAAAATGAGGTGAAGAAATGAAGATTGCTATTATTGGTTCAAGAACTCTTGCAAATATCGAGATTGATGCCTATATTCCCGAGGGCGTGACGGAGATCGTGTCGGGAGCAGCGGCAGGAATTGATACCCTGGCGCGAGATTATGCAAAAAGGAAAGGCATTTGCATAACTGAATTTTTGCCGGAATATGCGCGATACGGTCGTGCAGCGCCGATCAAACGAAATCAAAGCATCGCAGATTACGCCGACTGTGCGATTGCTTTTTGGGATGGAAAATCCAAAGGAACAGCAGATAGTATTCGTCGATTTCAAAAGCTTGGGAAGCCGGCAGAGATTATTCTTATTACGATCGAAAAATGAATACCGCCCTTCTTTCCCACAGTTGACAACCCCGCATTTTTATGGTATAATATAATTTATCAAATTATGCGCGGAGGATGGCAATATGGCGACAAAGCGAACTCGATCAAAGGCAGGATGCACGGTGCGTCACCTGGGACGCATGGTGCTCTTTGGCGCATTTCTGCTGCTGGCCACCATGATGGGTCTTTTGGGTGCCTTGGTGTATCCGCACATGTGGACGAGCCGTCCGCAGGCGCTGCTGCACAGCGAGGGACAGCCCGGCTACATACCTGCCTCGGCGCAGCCGATGGATATCAAGGTGAGCGCACCGCAGGCGTTTGTGTACGACGTCAGCGAGGGCGAGATGCTTTGGCAAAAGGGAAGTGAGCGCGTGGTCTATCCTGCCAGCATTACCAAGCTCTGGAGCATCGTGACCGCGCTGCAATATCTGGGAACCGACGATATCATTACCGCCGGGGACGAGCTTGCCCTGGTCGATGAGGATTCCTCGCTGGCCTACGTCAGTGAAGGACAGAGATTGACCGTGGAGATGCTTGTGGAGGGCATGCTGCTGCCCTCAGGCAACGATGCCGCCTACGTGCTGGCCGCGGCCGTCGGTCGCGTGCTTGTGCCCGGAGAGAGCGACCCGCGCTTGCAGGTCGACGCATTTATTGACGAAATGAACCGCTATGCCGATGAGTGCGGTCTGTGCGGCACCACCTTTACCACGCCTGACGGCCTGGCAGGACCGGAGCACTATACCACCGTTGAGGATATGGTGCTGATCGGACGCATGGCGCTGGCCGAGCCGCTGATCGCCAAATATGCCGCCACCGCCGAGGATTCGGTGGTTTACGAGAGCGGTGAGCGTATTACTTGGACAAATACCAACCGCCTGTTGCGCCCGGACAGCATGTATTATCGCGAGGGCGTGATCGGATTGAAAACCGGTTCACTGGCGCATAATTACTGTGTGACCGTTGCATACGAAACACACGGCAGAACGTACATCGCCGGTGTGCTCGGTGCATGGGATGGCGACAGCCGCTTTGAGGATGCCTGTGCCATCGTCGATGCCATCGAGGCAATGCAGTAAATACATAAAATTTTCGCTGACAGAAAGGAGGCACGCGTATGCAAGTACAACTGAATCAAAAGCCGCGCGTGCTGGCCGTTGTCGGTGCGACGGCATCGGGAAAAACGGCGCTGTCGATCGCGCTTGCCAAGGCGCTGGGCGGCGAGGTGATTTCGTTTGACTCCATGCAGGTCTATCGCGGCATGGACATCGGAACCGCCACGCCGACAGTCGAGGAAATGGACGGCGTGCCGCACCACCTGATCAACGTCAGGGAGGTATGCGAGAGCTATTCCTGCGCGGATTTTGTCGCCATGGCGCGCCCTTTGATCGAGGATATGACCTCGCGTGGCGTGCTGCCCGTTTTGTGCGGCGGAGCATACGAGAGCGCACCGCCGTCCGATCCGCAGCTGCGCGAGAGGCTGATGGCCGAGGCTGCCGAGCCGGATGGGAAAATGCGCCTGTGGGAGCGGCTGCGTGCGGTCGATCCCGACAGCGCGGCGGCCACGCACCCGAATAACGTCAAGCGCGTGGTGCGTGCTTTGGAGATTTATCTGTGCTGTGGCAAGAGTAAGACCGAGCTTGACAGAGAAAGCCGTACGGGCGAGCTTTGCTACGATGCCACCGTCATCGGGCTGCAGTATGACAACCGAGAGATTTTGTACGACCGCATTGATCGGCGCGTGGATATCATGATGGCTGACGGACTTCTGGACGAGGTCGCCGCGCTTGCGCAGGCGGACGTTTTTTCGATCAATCCCACGGCGGCGCAGGCCATCGGCTACAAGGAGCTTTTGGGATATCTGCGCGGCAGCTGTACTCTGGAGCAGGCGGTCGCCGACCTCAAGCTGGCCACCCGTCACTATGCCAAGCGGCAGCTGACCTGGTTCCGTGCCAAGCCCTACGTCCTCTGGGTTCGCGCGGATGATGAGCAGGGACAGATGCGCCCGACCGAGCACATCATCGCCGACGCGCTGGCCCTGTGCCGAGGGGAGGGAACGTTATGAACACTCCCGATACCTTGCGCAAGGAGGCCTGGAAAAAGCTGCTTGGCGGCGTCTTTTTCCGTGTTCTGATCATCGCGCTGATTTTATATACCGTATATCATTGCATGATTGCGCTCACGCCGCGCATGACCACGGCGGTGGTCTCCGTTGGTGAAGAAAGCGTGGTTACCGAAGGGAAGGCAACCATTTACCGTGACGAGCGTATACTCACAAGTGACGGTTGGGGACTGCTTGTTTCCTATCCGCTGGAGAACGGCGCCAAGGTCAGTGCAACCTCCGAGCTTGTCACGCTGTATACCACAACGCTTGACGCCGAGACGCTGCAGAGATTGCAGCGTGAGCTGTACGTGCTGGACGGGCAGATCGTCGCCGCGCGACGCGCGCAGCGGCAGTATGCCTATGCCTCCACCGCTACCGGAACTGCATCGCTCAGCGCGGTGCATGCCGATGTGCGCGAGCGTATGCTGGCGCTCTCGCGTGCCACGCAAAGTGCAGCCGGCTTTTCCGTTCCGGCTGATATGCTTGCCGAGCTGGCGCTGGCGCTGGACGCTTATGCCGATCTGAGTGACGCCGAGGCGGCTGCAGGTACACCCTTGGAGGCCTTGGAGTCGCGCCGCGCGGCGCTGCTTTCGACCGTTGCGCGCAGCACGCGCACCATGACGCTGCGTGAACTGACGCCCGGACAGACGGACGAGCAAGGGTTTACCTCCTTCAGCGGCTACTTTTATCACGCCGACGCGGTGGACGGGTATGAGGAAATCTTCTCCCGTGCCGCGCTGGATACCATGAGTATTGTTGAATATGACGCCATGCTGACGGCAGCACCGTCGCAGTACGGCGGTGGAACGCTTTTGGGCAAAACGGTGCAAAGCTATCGCTGGAGCATCACGCTGCCGGTGTCCTTTGCCGTCGCCGATGCGCTGACAGTCGGCGAAGCTTACGAAATCTGTTTTCCCGAGGAGCAGAATACGACCGTCAGCATGACGCTGGATCGCATCATCCGCTCGGTCGCTGACGAGCGCGCCGTGCTGATTCTTACGGCCGACGTTATGCCTCAGAATTTCCGCTTCACCCGTTTTCAAACGGCGCGACTGACGCTGGAGCACGTGCAGGGGTATCGCATTCCCGACACGGCGCTGCAGCATGACGCGGCTGCGGGTGCGCCCTACGTTTATATTCTCAAGGACGGCAGCGTGCGCCGACGCGACGTTGTCATTCTGCTGCAGGGCGACGGCTACGCCATCGTTGCCGGCCCCGATGAGCAGGGTGACGGCGGACTTCGTCTGCACGACGTCGTCATCACCTCGGGGAAGGATCTGTACGATGGAAAATATATTGACTAAAGGAGACACCCGTATGACAACACAAGAGATACTCGCGCTGCGGGGACGGGTAGAGAATATCCGCGCGCGGATGCGCGCCGCGGGAGATGACGGCTCGGTCACGCTGCTGGCGGCTGTCAAATACGCCACGTCGGAGCAGATTGATGCCCTGATTGCGCATTGCGACGTCTGCGACATCGGCGAGAACCGCGTGCAGCAGCTGCTGGAGCACTATGAGGCCATGCAAGAGAGAGCGCGCGCCAGGATCCATTTCATCGGCTCGCTGCAGACCAATAAGGTCAAATATATCGCGGACAAGGTTTGTGTGATCCACTCGCTGGATTCGTATAAGCTTGCCGAGGAGATCGAAAAGCAGTGCGCCAAGATCGGCAAGGTCATGGACGTTCTGGTCGAGATCAACAGCGGGCGGGAGGAAAATAAGGGTGGAATCATGCCTGAGGATGCGGCGGACTTTTGCCTTGCCTTGCGCGATTTTTCCCATCTGAGGCTGCGCGGATTCATGACAATGGCGCCAAAATGCGAAAAAATTGAAGAATATCGCAAATTTTTTGCAGAAACTTATCAAAACGCTCTTGACATTTGGCAAAAAAAATTAGATAATATAGGGGGGACTCCGATTTTGTCCATGGGAATGTCCGACAGCTTTGAGGCGGCGGTCATGGAGGGAGCCACCATGGTTCGCGTCGGCGGAGCGCTGTTCCGCGCGTGACACATATTTTTTGATAAAAAAACATACTATACAACACAAAGGAAAGTGAGTAAAATTCATGAGTATCAAAAGTTTGTTCCAGAAAATTCTCGACGGCTACGAGGACA
>JAFTSR010000247.1 GCA_017467225.1 Clostridia bacterium
AGCAGCGTGATGGCAATGGTGTTCTTACCGTTACGCAGAATCTCATACTCGCAAAGACCGCGGTTGGCAACCATCAAAGCGTCGCCGCCGTTTTCGGTCTCCAGCGTAACGAACGCCTGATCTCTTTGCGTGTTGTAGGGAATTCTCCAGGTGTGCGCAGGCTCGATGTTTCGACGAACCACATCGAACTGACCCTCAGCCAGAACGGTGGTCGTCTTGATCTCACTGTCGAACAGTGCACGTACACGGTGGTCGTCAGCGCGGTTGTTGATGACTGTCTTGACGTCAGCGCGTGCTACGCCATCGGACAGAGTAACATAGGTAGTGATATCAGCGTCGATCGCCATATCGATGACAGCCTTGAAGGTAACGGAGTAAGGCGTAACCTCGTCCAGCGTAATGACAGCCTTGGTGTCGGCGTTGGTCACGGCGACGTCGCCGTCAACCGGCCAGTAGTTGTACAGGTTACCGCAGTCCTTGGTGTCCTCGAACAGGTTCTGTGCAGCATAAACGCGGCCGGAACGCTTGTTGGTCAGATCGAAGGTACCGTTCTCGTTGAACTGTACGCGAACAAAATCGTTCTCCATGAAGTTGTCGCCGTAGACGATAGCCGTCTTGACATCGGCAGCCTGCTTCTTAACCGAGTAAACACTGTAGCCGATGCCGTGCGTCTTGACCTGCATCTCAACCTCAAAGCGGTTGACGTACTTGGGCTGACGGAAGCGGTCGTCGGGCAGGGTGTAGGTGAACTGGTTGCGGATCAGCTTGGTCTTGGCGGAAACGGCATTACCATTCTCATCAAAGATAGCGATAGCCTCAACCATGTCGTCCTTTTCAAAGTCAACGTTTGCGCGAACGGTAACAACAGAGTCGTTGGGCTCAAGAGAGAGAACAACGATCGCCTTTTAACCGTCGATCTTGGAGGTATCAACCGCTGCTGCCAGATAGTCCAGAGAACCGTCACGCAGACCCTCTGCGCAGGCGATGGACTTGGCAAAGCGCGCCTTCATCTCGTCGTAGATCTCGTCGCAGGAGCAGGAGCAAATGGAGTCGTGCGGATGGTTCTGCATCAGCTTGCGCCATGCGTAGGTGAAGAAGTCCTGCTTATACTTGCCGCCGTTGAGCATAGCCAGAACGGAAACAGGCTCTGCGACTCTCTCCAGCAGATGCTGGTTGTCGTGGTTGTCCTGCTTGATGTCGACACGAGCGGATGCGGTGTTGATCAGAAGATTGTGACCGGAGGTCAGCTGACCTGCGATCTCGCCCTCGAAGACGGACAGATTGTCCTTGTTCTTGCGGATCTCCTCGATATACTCGCCGAAGTTGGACTGCTTGACAACGACCTCGTCCTGAACCTCGTTTGCCAGTTTGATAGCCTTGTGCAGGTCCATCTGAATGGGCTGATGGTCGCAGCCGTTCATGCCGAGCAGATGGTCGGTGGTGGCAAAGCGGGAGGTGGAGGCAACGATGTGCTTCAGTCTGTTCTTGAGCGCTTCAGGCTCGGTCGGCAGCTCCATGGCATTGTGATACCAGTTAGCAAACATAACGCCGATGATCTCGGAGCCGTCGGGAGAGCGCCAGATAATCTCACTCTTGGTCATACCGTTCTGCTTGACGACCTCGTTGTCGGTACCGATGTCGTTGACACCGCGACCGAAGATCGCATTGTCAAAGCCGAAGCCGCGAACGATCTGAGGAGCCTGAGAGACGTTACCGAAGGAATCGGGGAAGTAACCGCTCTGTACGGGTGTCGCACCGATTTCCTTACAGAATTTGATACCGTACAGCATGTTACGGACGTTTGCCTCACCGCTGGTGAGATACTCGTCCTGCAGCTGGTACCAGGGACCGATCTGAATGCGGCCGTCACGGATCAGCTTGTACAGACGATCCTTCATCTGCGGACGGATTTCTAGATAGTCCTCAACAACGATGAACTGACCGTCCATGTGGTAGTAGGTGTAATCCTCGTTCTCCTCCATGACCTGGATGAGGTTGTCAAACAGATCGATCAGGCGGATGCGGTGCTTCTCAAAGGGAAGGTACCACTCTCTGTCCCAGTGGGAGTGAGGAATGATGTGCAGTGTTTTTTTCATGATCACGACTCCTTTTGTATGTAATCGTTTTACCCATCGTGGGGTGTTTGGATTATTATACCATGTCATTGCCGACAAGTCAAGCAAGAATGAAAAAGATTTTTGATTATTTGCGGGGAATTTTTCAAAATTCTCTTGAATTGCGGCACAAGATATGCTATAATATGGTGTAAAAAAGCACAAGGGAGGGGATGACAGATGAAACATTTCAAAATAACTGTAGCCGGACTGTATGTTTCAATCTCAGCCAGAGGCGAGCTGACCTATGACATCTGCCGTCCTTATTTGACGGATTTGCCGTGGTCGGATATTACCCTGTATGCTACACCCGCCCAGATTGCAGCCAAGAAAAAAGCAATGAAAATTTCTCTGACTGATGAACAGGCGGAATGTATTGTGCTGAGTGACCAGCTTGCGCTCAAGCTGCTGCCGCATGATGCATTTTTGCTGCATGCCGCCGTCATTCAATATCAAGATCGCTGCTATGCATTCTGTGCACCGCGCGGCGTTGGAAAATCTACCCACGCCCAGCTTTGGAAGCAAGCCTTTGGTGATGGGCTGATCACCGTGATCAACGGGGACAAGCCGATCATCCGTCGGCAAAAGGACGGCCGCTTTTACGCCTACGGCACGCCGTGGTGCGGAAAAGAGCGGCAGGGAAGTCCTGTCGGCGTGCCGCTGGATTGTATTACGTTTATTGAGCAGGGACAGACGGACCGAGCTTACACCATCTGTGAGCGTGAGTACCTCGACCGCTTGATCGGTCAGGTCGTGTTCCCCGCGGATGAGCATTCAATGAACAGAGGCGCCGCACTTCTTGCCGCGTTTATGCGACAGACACCTGCTGCTGCCGCCGCTTGTACGATGACCGTGCAGGCCGCGCAGACGGTATACCGCTTCTGGAATACATAAAAACACCGAAAAAGCACTCTAAATGGCGCTTGGTCGGTGTTTTTTTGTCGCCGGGCAGACTCTTTGCGTGGTGGCACGCAAAAATGAACAAAAAAATAAAAAAATATTTGAAAAAAAGTTGAATTTTACGATAAAGTATGGTATAATGTATGTTATCTTACAATGGGAGTGGAGGCTTTTCTTATGAAATGGTTTGAAGTCCTGATTCATGCTTTCCCGGATACGGTTGCCGATTTGTTTCACAGCATCACTGTTGTCGATATTATAGATATTCTGATTGTAGCTTATATTTTCTACGTAATTTACATGCAGTTCCGAGAAAGACGCGCAGGAAACATGCTGGTCGGTCTTGGAATTTTGTCGGCATTGTATTTCGTTGCAAGGCTGGTTGGCATGACGGCGGTACATACCTTCTTTGATATGTTTTATCAGGTCGGTGCCGTGGTCATTCTGGTTGTTTTCCAGAACGATCTTTGTGATCTATTGGATCGTCTCGGTGCCAAGACCCAGCGCCTGCGCAACATTGCCAAGCGCCGTCCGCACGATATCGCCAACGTGACCGCTACCATCGCCGTGCTCTCTGACAGCGCGGTGGATATGTCGCGTGAGCGCACCGGCGCGCTGATCGTTGTTGAGCGTTCCTCAAAACTGGGTGAATATATCAAAAACGGCGTGCAGATCGACGGCGCTTTGTCAGTCGAGCTGATCTGCAATCTGTTCTATAACCATTCTCCGCTGCATGACGGTGCTGTCATTATTCGCGACGGCAAGGTCGCAGCAGCAGGATGCATCCTGCCGTCCTCCAAAAATACTGCGCTGCCCAAGGAGCTTGGCACCCGCCACCGTGCTGCTGTCGGCATTTCCGAGCAGAGCGACGCTGTCGTCATTGTCGTCAGCGAGGAGACCGGTGGTATTTCGATTGCGAACAACGGCGTTTTGAAGCGAGGATATACGTCCGGTACGCTGCGTGACGATTTGTTCCTGCTGCTGGCAGGTGAGTCGCGCAAGGATGAAAAGCGAAGTAAGTGAGATAGGAGGGCACACGAATGAAACAGAAGAATTATACCTTTGAGCACGTTGACGGTGCCGACGATCACATTGAACTGCACCGCAGCCGAGGTCAGAAGTTTCATCTTCTGGCTAAGCTGGTTTGCCTTGTTTTAGCGTTTGTCTTTTGGATGCTTGTCAAGTATTTTGGCGTGCTTTGATGGCACATCACTGATATTTTACACATTGCCATAAAAGTCAGCATATATTACGAAAAGGAGGAGCGCCTATGTCTGAGCAGGCCATGCATCGAGGAATTATTCTCGAAAATATTCGTCTTGGCTTGAACACGTCCCCGGACGAAGTGATAAATATCGCTAAGAGCCGCATGAAAAAGACAGGCATTCCGCTCTCCTCGTTGTCGTATCGGTTGCATCGGCGTTCGGTTGACGCGCGCCACCGCGATCGCGTGTGCATGGTTTGCTCTGTAATCGTGGAATCAACCACGGGTCAGGATCTTTCCAAGCTTTCTCCGGCACTTTTGACCAAGCTTGAGGCTAAGTCGTGGGTGGAACAAGAATTGCATCTGGTCGAGCGCGGTGCAACAGCCATGCGCGCTCGCCCTTTGATTGTCGGCATGGGGCCGGCCGGCCTTTTTTGCGCGCTGTTTTTGGCAGAGCAGGGCTACCGTCCGATTCTGATCGATCGCGGC
>JAFTSR010000248.1 GCA_017467225.1 Clostridia bacterium
CAGGGCAGAGCCCTGCTCGCCGAAGGCACGCTTTCTCACACCAAAACTTCCTCGTCCTCGGTTTCGGGCTCCTCGGCATAGACCTCCTCGGCCTCCTCGTCATTCCGGGCGGGGTGGCGGAGGTTGTGGACGGGCACGGGGAAGGAGGGTACGTCTAGCGACGCATCCTGCTCACCGGCGTAGTAGCGAGGGAACAGCTTGTGCCAGACGCGGCAGCAAGCGAAGGTATCAGCCACGGAGGAGTGGGGAATACCGTCCCAGTCGATACCAAAGCAGGCCATGGCGTCAACCAGTGAGGCGTGCAGCACGTCGGGACGATGCTCGTGAATAAAGCGAACGAATTCGTTGGCGCAGCAGCGAACCTTGTCGTGCAGGGCATCTCTCTCGGCCTCGGTCTCGTAAATGTACTTGATGTGGCTGTAGTCGGTTGAAACACCGTAAGCGATCAGATTGTCTGCGTTTTCGAACAGCTCCTTGATCTTGGGTGTCAGCTCTGCCAGCGTCGGTGCGTCCTGCACCATGGCGGGCGTGATGCCGTGGATCTTCTCGGTGCGCTTCCACTTTTTCTTGTGGATGGGGCGGATCAGCGTGTCCATGATCAGCTGCTCGTTGCCGTCCACGATGGAGATCGAAATAATCTCATCGTGATCGTACACGCCGGTCAGCTCCAGATCGAAGAACAGCACGCGGGAGGGATCCATGCCGTAGTATGCGTGGCGGTGCGCGTCACCCTCGACGCGCTGCTGCGCCATCTCCTCCTCGTAGCACTTCTTGCACAGCTTGCGGCGGTAGCGAACCTCCTTGTTGCAGCGGATGCAGTTGAGAGGCAGGCGGACGGCCGTCTTTTTGTCGTACAGATACAGAATACTCTTGTCGCCCTTGTAGGTGTAAGCGACCGGCTCCTCGTGTACCTCGTACATCATCTGCTTGAGGCGATCCTCGGTATAGTAGCCGTAGGATGCCGCGCGGCGCACGCTCATGCGCTCGATGACCGTTCCGGACTCCAGCGTCATTTCCTCGCGGGGCTTGGTGGTATCCTTGTACCACAGCTCGGGCGGGGTCTCCTTGACGCGGGACGGATCAAAATAGTAGATGGTCGAGCCGTCGGTGCTGATGTCGTAGGCAACGGGGTCGCCCACGGGGGACAGATGCATCTGCGAGAGCATGGCGCGGGTCAGATAGCACTTGCTGTCCAGCTCTTTTTTCTTGATCCTATGGATCTTTGCGCCGGAGCGCAGGGTAATGGTGTTGTTATTGTTCAAAACGAGCCTCCTTGTAGGTCCCGCCGTCCGAGAGCATGTACGAAGCGGCGCTGACACTTGTGGGTAGAAATAATATAGTAGAAGATTTATCCGTAAGCGGCATGGCCGCATGGGTTCGGTATCGCGTGACATCAAAAAATTCACAATCAAGATATTATACCATACGCTGTGCCAAAAAGCAAGTATAATTTCATGCATTTTTGCGATTTTTCCGCGTTTTCGATCAGGAATTTCTTGCAGGTCGGAAAGCGGCTCAAAAAGAGTGGAAAAAACAACAAAATTTGAAGATTTTTACTTGACACCAGCAACGTTTGTATGGTACAATAAAGCCAATACCCCAAAGGAGGACAGAAAATGAAGAGATTTTTGAGCTTGCTTGCTTTGCTGCTCTGCCTTGCATGCATCATGGGCATGGCACTGGCTTGCACCGACGTGGACGAGCCGGAGCAGACGCCCGGCGAGGACGATCCCGCAGGCGAGGAGCCTGTGCCCGAGATCGAAACCGTTGACCTTCTGGGCAGCGGCGCGTCAACCATTCGCGTGGTCAGAGGTGACCAATATACCGTAGAAAACACCTCCACCAAGGCTGCCATGCAACTGCGTGAGGGTTTGATGAGCGCCACCGGCGTCGAGGTGGGCATCGTGACCGACTATGAGACAGACACCGACGATATTCTGGAGTTTGTCGTCGGCAAGACCAACCGCACCATCGGCACGCAGCTTGATCTGGCGCTGGAAAAGAATCAGTTCTTTGTCTATTACGACGGCAAGGACGTTCTGCTGACGGCGAATACTGAGCATGGCGTGCAGCTGGCGGTTGAGTATTTCCTTGCGAACTACGTCAAGGATGGCAAGTGCGCCATTCCCGTAAAGCTGGACTATATCGGCTCCTTTGAGCTGCCGCCCGATGTGTACATCATCAACGATATCCGCTACATCGGTCAGTCCACGGGGGACGAGGACTGGAACGATACCGTTCGTCTGTATACCGCGCTGCAGGGCCGGTTGAATAAGAATGCCAAAGAGAACGGCTTTTACGTGTATCAGATCGACGCCAACGATCCGTATAACTCTACCAACGACCGCTTCTGGCTGAATTACATCATGGGCGAGGGCAAGATGTTAGAGGGTAGTACGCTGATCGAGCTGAAGACCTGGCAGGAGCTTTGGGATGCGCTGGGCTCTTACGTAACCGAGGCAGGTATTGTCGTTTGGGATCCGAACGTTCCTTCGACCTCCAACGTTGCGGCAACCGTTTGCTCGGTCGAGGGTTATCTGCCCGTGCGCTACGATACCGATGCAGACAGCATGTACACCTGGCTGACGAACAAGGGCGTTGAGGTCAAGCTCGACCTTTGCAATATGTTCACCGGTGAGCTTGGCACCAAGATCGCAGATACCGATATTGACTCCACCGGCTCGATTAAGTGTGACCCGTATCTGTGGGCGATGGAAAAGTACATGGATCGCTGCAATCCCGAGATGCTGGCGTATGCGCTGGACGGCGCTTCCGCTGTGGCAAGTAACCCCGTGGCGAAGAAGTCCACGGTAGGCATCGGTCCGGCTGCCAATCAGCTGTACAGCCACGATTATTACATTTATAACGAATGCTTCTTTATCGACCTGACCTGCGTTGCCGATGAGAAGCCCTGCGACGACCCCGATCAGCCTATGGGCACCGACGCCAAGACGCTGGAGACCATCCTCTCCACCATGGAAGAGAGAAATAACGGTAAGTTCTCCAAGCTGATGGGCTTCCCGCCCTGGTACATGAAGTACACCGTGTTCAACAACAACGGTAAGACCCCCGAGGTAGGCCTGGAGTGGGCGTTCGTTGCCTTTATCACCAAGTATAATTTCATCAAGGAGGCTGACGCATGGAATCCCTCCTGGATGACCAACGCCTCGGTCTACTGCCAATACGAGATGACCACCGAGAAGTTTGAGAACAACAAGTCGCCGGTCGACGAGGTGTTTGATAAGAGCATTCGCTATTTCTCGCTTTATATCGGTGACTACGACTCCTCGGCATGGCTCAAGCTGATGGTTCCCGACTGCTTCAAGCCGAATGATCTCCGAGGTGAGATTCCTATGATGTGGGCGTTCAACCCCAACCTGGCGGATCGCGTGCCCATGATCTTTGATTACGTCTACGAGAACAAGACCGAGCTGGACTATTTCACCACGGGTGACACCGGAGCGGGCTACGTTTTCCCCAACAAGCTCAAGGATCTGGATATGTGGATCGAGTACAACGAGCCTTATATGGATAAGTTCGATATGGATATCGTCGGCTTTATTATTGACAACGAGGGGCTGCGCAAGGACGTTTTGGAGGCTTATACCGAGATCACGCCCTATGGTGCCTTTACCAACGTGGGAACGTATGCCAATAGTTATCTGACCGTTATGGATGAAGAGTGGGTCTTCTTGCGTGAGCATGATATTTATCCCAATGACAGCGAGGACTGGATGCCGGAGATGGTCAATCAGTTTACGCGCTACGGCAAGTATAACTTTGCCGGATTCCGCTGCATCCGTCAGTACACGCCGAGAATCGTTGATTCGGTCAATCGCTTCGTGGAGTGGGCGAATGCCAGAAACGATGGCTACGAGTATATGTATGTCGATACCTACACTCTCTTTGATCTGATCCTGCAATCTGAGCAGGGTGCCTGGGTTTATAGCTGGGATTAAACTTATCGGGTTGCCTTCCTTTGGGGAGGCAACCTTTTTTTGAAAATCCTGTTGACAAAGGAATGGTGAATATGATAAAATAAAGCATCTATTACGAAAAAGGAGAAAACGTATGAAAAGAGTATTTAACCTTGCGTGCTTGCTCTTGTGCCTGGCACTGGCCATGACTGTGCTTCTGGCCTGCAATCCGGTTGACCCCGACGAGACGCCCGGGCAGGATCAGAGTGAGCAGCCCGAGCCCTCCGTACCCCAGACGGTCGACGTCCTCAAGGATGGCGCGACTGCCTTCCGCGTGGTCAGAGGTGATCTGCTCACCGTGAACGATACATCTGTCAAGGCCGCGGTCACCCTGCGTCAGACGATGGCCGATATGTCCGGTGCCAAGGTCGGTATCGTGACCGACTATGAAAAGTCTTCTGTCGATATCCCCGAGATTCTGGTCGGAGAGACCAACCGCCCAATCTCTGCGCAAATGGCTGAGGGGCTGGCGGAGAACGAGTTTGTCGTCTGCTACGACGGCAAGGATATCGTGCTGATCGGTAAGACGCAGTACGGTACGCAAAAGGCTGTCGAGTATTTTATGCAGACCTATTTTGGCTACAATGTCGAGGACGGTACGGTTACCAATACCAATGTTTCCGTCCCGATTGATCTGAACTACCGCGGCTCCTTCCCACTGCCTACCAAGGTATATTACCTCAAGGGAATTCAGAACATCGGTTGGGCCGGCAACAACGAAGATTATAATGACGTTGTTCGTCTGTATACCTGCCTGCAGGGTAGCCTGAACAAGAAGGCGGCCGAGAACGGCTTTTATATCTATCAGATGGACCCTGAGTTTGGCAAGGTGGATGACTTCTGGCTGGAATACATCATGGGCCCGGGGAAGCTGCTGGCCGATGCCGAGATCGTTGAGCTGAGCAAGTGGTCCGATCTGTGGGATGCGCTGGGCAGCTATATCCAAAAGGCCGGCATCGTTCTGTGGGATCCCTCCGTTCCCGCAACCTCCAACGTCGCCTCTACCATCTGCTCGGTGGAGGGCTACCTGCCCGTGCGCTATGACACCGACAAGAACAGCCTGTACAGCTGGCTGACCGAAAAGGGCGTCGAGGTCAAAATGGACCTTTGCGGCATGTTCAACGATGCCAAGAAGGGAAGTAAAATTGCCGATACCGATATCGATTCCACCGGCTCGATCAAGTGCGACCCGTATCTGTGGGCTCTGCAGCAGTATGGTGACCGCGTCAATCCCGAAATGGTCGCCTACACGCTGGACGGCGCATCGCAGGTGCAGGGTAACCCCATCTATGACCGTGCCAACGTTTCCACCGGCCCCGGTGCGAACCAGCTCTACAGCCATGATTACTACATTTATAATGAGTGCTTCTTCGTTGACCTGACCTGCCGTGCCGATGAGGCTCCCTGCGACGATCCGACGCAGGAGTTGGGCACCGACGCCAAGACGCTTGGCACCATCCTCGGCTTTTTCCAGAACCGCAATAACGGCAAGTTCGGCAAGCTGATGGGATTCCCCCCCTGGTATATGAAGTACACCAAATTCAACGATTGGGGCAAGAGCGGTGAGGTCGAGCTGGAGTGGATGTTCGTTGCCTTTATCACCGGCTACGATTTCATCAAGGAGGCGGATGCATGGCATCCCTCGCATATGACCAATGCGTCTCTCTACTGCCAGTACGAGATGACCACCGAGAAGTTTGAGAATAACGATGCGCCGCTGAATGAGACATTTGACGACCGCGTCCGCTACTTTACCGTGTACATCGGCGACTACGATTCCTCCGCATGGCTCAAGATGATGGTTCCCGATTGCTTCGAGAGCAAACAGCGCGGCCAGATTCCCATGATGTGGGCGTTCAACCCTAACCTGTCCGACCGTGTTCCCATGATTTTCGACTACGTCTACGAGAATAAGACCGAAAACGATTATTTCGTGACCGGCGACAGCGGTGCAGGCTACGTCTTCCCGTCCCGCCTGGCTGATTTGGATAAATGGGTGGAGTATAACCAGCCGTATCTGGAGAAGTTCGATATGGATATCGTCGGCTTTATCATCGACGATCAGAAGATGACGCTGGAGAGAATGGAGGCATACGCCAAGATCACGCCGCTGGGCGGCTTTGTCAACACCGGTAATTACCTGACCGTTCTGAATGACGAGACGGTATTCCTCAGAATGTGGGGCTCAATTCAGCCGCCGCACAATACCGACGAGACGCGCGAGGGCATGTATAATGAGATCAAAGGCAGCGGCACCAACTTTGCCGCCTACCGTACCATCCGCCAGTACACGCCGGGGCTGGTCAGCTTCGTCAAGGACTTTATTGAGTTTGCCGAGGCCAAGAATGATAAGTACAGCTACCAGTACGTCGATATGTACACGCTGTTCGATTTGATCCTCCAGTCCGGACAGGGTAAGCACGTCTACAGCAAATAATTTTTCACGGGCACAACCATCGGTTGTGCCCCCCTTTTTTGAAATTCAACTGCGCGGATACTTGACATGCTCTGCTAATTGTGATATAATGGTAAAACTGCGACGCGCGTCCGACACAGGACGCATTTTTCCTGCCTGCTTCAAGCGGACAGAGCAAAGGAGATGATTTTTGCATGATATTCGGACGTCACATCAACCGATATTATCTGCGTTACCTGCACCTGTTTTTGGGAGGTATGGCAGCGCTTTTGCTGGTGGATTTCTTTCAGCTCAAGGTTCCCGAGCTGTATAATCTGATCGTCAACGGTATCAACGACGGTGCCGTGATGATGGACGGCGTGTCCGTTCCCTTTGATCTGAGCTTTTTGCTGGATCATATCTGCCGTCCCTTGATGATCATCATTATTCTGATGGTGTTCGGCCGTTTCTTCTGGCGTATCTGCTTTTTCAATGCCGGCATCAAGGTCGAGACCGACCTGCGCCGCCGCATGTTCGATCATTGCAAGGATCTGCCGCAGGAATATTATCAAACCAACAAGGTCGGTAACCTCATGTCGCTGTTCACCAACGACCTTGAGACCATCCAGGAGTGCGTCGCCTTCGGCGTGCTCGAGATGACTGACGCGGTGCTTTTGGGCGGCCTGGCCATTTTCAAAATGTGGCGCATGAACCCGACGCTGACGCTGTTCACGCTGATCCCCATGGCGCTGCTTTTGTCGGTGGGTATCCTTGTCGGTAAGTATCTGACAATGAAATGGGATGCCCGTCAGGAGGCGTTCTCCGAGCTTTCCGATTTCGCGCAGGAGAATTTCTCCGGTATTTCGGTGGTCAAGGCGTTTGTCAAGGAATTTTTGGAGCTGATGGCGTTCCGTCGCCTCAACCGTAAGAATGAGGATGCCAATGTCGAGTATACCAAGATCTCCACGCTGCTGCACATCTCGGTCACGCTGCTGGTCGAGTCGGTTATCTGCATTATTCTGGGCTACGGCTCTTATCTTGTCAAGCAGGGCATCTTCAATGCCGGACAGCTGGTCGAGTTCATCGGCTACTTTACGGCGATCATCTGGCCGGTCATGGCGGTTTCCGAGCTGATCGATATGACCTCGCGCGGCCGTGCGTCGGTCAAGAGAGTGAGCGAGCTTCTGGATGCCAAGGCGACGGTCTGCGACCGCGAGGGCGTGCAGTCCATCGGCAAGCTGCAGGGCGAGATCACCGCAAAGCACCTGACCTTCCGCTATCCCGGCGCCGATTACGACGCACTGTCCGATATTTCCTTTACCATTCGCGCCGGCGAGAGCGTCGGTATCGTCGGTAAGACCGGCTGCGGCAAGACCACGCTGGTCGATCTCTTGCTGCGTACCTATAACGTGCCCGACGGCATGCTGTTCTATGACGGCCACGACGTCAACGATATTCCCATCCGCGAGGTGCGCGACAGCGCCGCCTACGTGCCGCAGGACAATTTCCTGTTCAGTGATACCGTGCAGAATAATATTTCGTTTGCTACGGTCGAGCATGGCGCGAATGTGGATGAGGCAACGATGGCCGCTGTTCGCGAGGCGGCAGAGCTTGCGGACGTTCATGAGAATATCATGGAATTTCATGAGCAGTACGAAACGGTGCTGGGTGAGCGCGGTGTGACCGTCTCCGGCGGTCAGAAGCAGCGTATCTCCATCGCCCGTGCCTTGATGAAAAACGCACCCGTTCTGATTCTGGACGACTCGGTCAGCGCGGTCGATACCAAGACCGAGAAGAAAATTCTTTCCCGTCTGAAGAAAAACCGCGCCGGCATGACGACGCTGCTGATCGCTCACCGTATCTCCACGGTCGAGGATATGGATCGCATTCTGTTTTTGGAGGACGGACGGCTGATGGATTTCGGTACGCACGCAGAGCTTTGTGAGCGCTGCGAGGGCTACCGCAATCTGGTACACCTGCAAAAGCTGGACGAGGAAGGAGGCAACGCCAATGCGTGAGTATGCACCTATTTTGTTTGTCGGTGCGGCAGTTGGCATCTTCTCGATTGCCTTTATCATCGCCTATGCACTGATCAAGGACAAGAAAACGGCGATCGGCTTTGACCGCCATATGAAGGACTCCGAGATCATTCGCCGCCTTCTGCACTATGCCCGTCCGCATATCGGCGCCTTTGCGCTGGTCGGCGTGGTCATGCTGCTGTCCATTTCTTATGACATCGTCTCGCCGCTTCTGGTCGCGGAGATTGAAGAGCTGATCACCACCGACTTCGCCATGCGCGACGTGCTGATCCGGGTGGTGGGATATGCCTCCATCCTGATCGTTTCGCTGGTCAGCGCCTACGTGCAGGCCATCGTGCTGCAGAAAACGGGACAAAAGATCATCTCCAAGCTGCGTGAGGACCTTTTTGTGCACATTGAGCACCTGTCTCACGCGCAGCTCAACACCACGCCGGTGGGTAAGCTGGTCACCCGTGTGACCAACGATACCGGCTCGATCTCCATGATGTTCACCCACCTTCTGGTCAACCTGCTCAAGAACGTTTTCGTCATCATCGGCGTGTTCTTCGCTATGCTGGCGCTCAATCTGCAGCTGACGCTGATGGTTCTGTGCTTCGTGCCGTTTATCGTGCTGTTTACCGTCATTTTCCGCAAATTCTCCCGCGCCTCCTACCGCAAGGTTAAGGACGGTACGACCGATATCAATACGTTTCTTTCTGAAAACCTCTCCGGTATGAAGATCATTCAGATTTTCAACCGCGAGCAAAAAAAGAGAAGCGATTTCGAGGAGAAAAACCGCAAGCTGGAAAAGGCCAAGGTGCAGGAGACCTTCGTTTTCGGCGTCTTCCGCCCGATGGTGTACATGCTGTACATCTCGACGGTTCTGTGCCTGTTCTACGTCGGCGGTAAGGGCTATCTTGACGGCGTGACCTTTGCCGGTCAGGCCATTGACGCCTCGATCATCGTTGCCTTCTACATGTATATCAACAAGTTCTTCAACCCGATTCAGAACCTGGCCGAGCAGTTCAACCGCCTGCAGTCGGCATTTGCTTCGGGCGAGAAGGTGTTTACCATCATGGACATTGTGCCTGACGTGGTGGACAGCCCGGATGCGATTGAGCTGGAGAATGTGCGCGGTGAGATCGAGTTCCGCGACGTCTGGTTCTCCTACGTGCCCGACGAGTGGGTGCTCAAGGGTGTTTCCTTTAAGATCGATGCAGGACAGACGGTTGCCTTCGTTGGCTCGACCGGCTCGGGCAAGACCACCATTCTGTCGCTGATCTGCCGTAACTACGATATTCAGAAGGGACAAATTCTGATCGACGGCATCGATATCCGCAACATCAAGATCAGCTCGCTGCGCCGCCACTTCGGCCAGATGCTGCAGGATGTCTTCCTGTTCTCGGGCACCATTCGCTCCAACATCGTGCTGCGCGACGAAAGCATCACCGACGAGGAGGTCATGCAGGTCTGCCGCTACGTCAATGCCGACCACTTTATCAACAAATTGGCGGACGGCTTGGATGAGGAGGTGCGCGAGAGAGGAAACAATTTCTCAGCAGGGCAAAGACAGCTTCTGTCCTTCGCGCGTACCATGGCGCATAAGCCCTCGGTCATGATCTTAGACGAGGCAACCGCCAATATCGACACCGAAACCGAGCTGCTGATCCAGGACTCGCTTGAGAAGATGATGAACATCGGCACCATGCTGATGGTCGCACACCGACTCTCCACCATCAAGAGCGCCGATCAGATCATCGTGCTCTCGCATGGCGAGATCATCGAGCGCGGTACCCATGCCGAGCTGCTCGCCCAGGGCGGACGCTACCACCACCTCTACACGCTGCAGTATAAGAAAGAACAGCTGCAGGGAAAGGCGTAATGGAATAAAAAGAATGCGAGTGGGAACTTTTGTGTACAAAAGTTCCCCCTCGCGCTCCCCCTCAAAAAACTTTTGGTCAAAAGGGTAAGGCTAAATTTTCGATGGTTCGGTTCTGGATGAGCGGAACCGTTTTCCTTATGGGGCCCCGTCTCGCCTTCGGCTTCGCTCGCTCGGGCTCTGACACGCCACCGGCGTGTCATTCACTCCCCTCGCGCCGCTTCGCTACCCCA
>JAFTSR010000249.1 GCA_017467225.1 Clostridia bacterium
AAAATATCCCGCCTTTCCCAGCGTGTCACCCGGCTTTCCGTTGAGCAGCTCGCTGCAACAGCCGACGTCCGTGGTAACAGCAGGACGCTGTGCGGCAAAGGATTCCAAAACAGACAAGGGCTGTCCCTCGGAAATGCTGGTGAGCAGCGTAAAATCAAGCTTTTCAAAATACTCGATGATATTTACACGACCGGTGAAGATGATCTTCTCCTCCAGTCCCAGCTGCTTGACCAGCGCATAGCACTCATCGGCATATTCCTGGTCATCCACGCCGCCCATGATATGCAAGCGCACGTTATCCTTTCGGGCGCAAAGCTCAAAAAAGGCATAGATCATGGTTTTGATATCCTTAATGGGAGCCAGGCGAACGACCGCACCGATATCGACCATGCCGTCATCCTGCTTGAGCGGAATACCGGCAAGACGCTCGTAGCTGATGCCGTTCTCAATGACACGACATTTGGACGCCTCGCAGCCCATTTCGATCTGCGTATACATCGCTCTTGTAAACAGCGACGTCACACGGAATGCGCGCTCATAAGTCAGGTCGGAAAGCATATAGAAGAAGGATATCCAATGGGGCTTGAAGGCTCTTGCCACCCACTTGGCGCGGATGATCTCCTCTTCCCTCTCGCGGGTGTAAATACCGTGCTCGGTCAGAAGCATCGGCTTTTTCTTGATGTATGCCGCCATCGATGCCAAAAGGCCGCCGTATCCCGTACAGATGGCGTGGTAGCAATCTGCGTCGGGAATATTGGTGCCCATCAGATAAAGCACCGGCAAAAGGCGGGAACGAACCGCATGGAAGGTCTCGGAAAAAGCGACAAACGGGAAATCCTTGCGGCAGGTTTCCGTAAGAATTTCAAGAAAGCTTTCACTTTTCAGATACGACATCGGATTGATCTTGCGCACCTGATACATCTCAAAGAGCAGATCCCAATCCGGCTTGTCCGAGGAAACCAGACGCCGAAGCGCCTCCTTTTCCCGGTCGTTAAAGCGATGGCGGAAAATGCCCTTATCCTCCACGCGCAGCGCGTCATCCAAAAACACCTGCTCCACCGCTACCACGTTGGGAGGCAGCTTATATACAAATTTATCCTTGTCCGCAGCCTTCGCACCGATGACCCACAGCACAAACTCATGCTCCGGCATTTCAGTGATATATTGATGCATCCAAGTAGAAACGCCGCCGTTGATAAACGGATAGCAGCCCTCCAAAACCAAACAGATCCTCACGATATGCTCCTACTATTTCAGTGTAATATCGACAACCGCCTCGGTTGCCGCAAGATGATACAGCCCACCCGTCACATGCGTCAGCGTACCGCCGCGCACCAAATCGGGCTGCTGCTCGTTGAAGCGCACAATAAGCTGCGCCTCATCGCGGAAATTGTCAATTGTAATGGTCACACGATCCTCAAACACCTCGGTGTGCGGAGCTACCGCAACGTACCTCTGTACTGCCGCGGATGCCTCCGTTCCCGTCATGTTGCGCAGCGTCGGCGCCGAGGTGTACAGCCAGGAAAGGAACTGATCAAATCTACGCTTCATTTCTTCCCAGCCAAGCTCAGCTCCTCGCTCCGGATCCAGCGCGTCATCGGGGTGCGTAAAGTGCGAATTGACATAATGGAAATTCAGCTCCGAAACAGACGCCAACTGTTGGAAATCGTCCATAATAGAGCTGGAGATCACGCGCGGCTGATCGACAACACCGTTTTTATCCACGTCAAACTCCTGCACGCAGGTCAAGCCGATCTCTGCATCAGCAGCATCGTCAAAGTAAACACCCGAAATGGTCTTGATGTGCGGATACTCTCTGAGCAAAAAATCGCGTCCCTCGGGAGAAAGCATATTGGACGGCGGAACGTACAAAGCAAACTCCGCATCGGAGAAAAGCGTGTCACAAAGACTGACCAAATCGTCAAAGGCGGCCTTCATTGCACTCTGCGACATCCAGGTTTTGTATTCATACTGGTCCCTATAGTCATAGTTGCCGAGCGCAAGCGGCTGGTGGTTGTAGCCGTGGTATCCAAGTTCACCGCCCTTTCGCAGCAGCATGTTACCAAAGTTCAGAAACGTTCCCGTGTCGGGAACTGCAGGCGTTGTTCCGTCAATATGATCGTCATAGGACTCGATCGCAAGCCCGGTATATTTCAGATCGTACTGATCGGCAAAATTCATCATATCGGGCCACCAGATATTGATATAAAAATCACGAATGGTAGTGTGATAGTCACGCTTGATATATTGGCTGTCACCGCTGGGAATCTGCGACGGAAAATCGTCCAGATAGAAGGTGGACGAATTGATTACGGGATAGGCGCACACATCAAAGAGAAGCGTGTACGATGCCGCGTAAAATCCGCGCATAACCTTATCATAAATACCGATATTGTCAACAACGACCACGCCGTCGCCATAGCGGTTTTTCCAAATCAGCGGCACACCGTCCTTTTTATCGGCACTGGCGTAGACTGTGGTAGTTCTCCCGTCAAGTATTACGGTTCTGGCTGAGTCAAACGGATCCGAGAGCGTAAATGCCTGTCCGCCGCCAATCATAAAGCCCTCGTTCAAATATATGCTCCCTACCTCGTAGTACGACGTTGAAAGCGCATCGATTCCGATCATTTGCAAAATGGCAGACGAATATATGCTGGTCTCCAGTGTCATAGGAAACCACGCCGCACCGCCGCTATGTACCCATTCGCAAAGCGTGACCGCCTTGACACCCATGGGAGAGAGATCCGACAAAAGCACGATCACGGCATCATACAATTCGAACGGAGGAATCTCCTCCCATGCCAGATCGACCGTTTTGTGACCGACCTTCATGTCATCCAATATGACACAAAACTGCTCGTATGCATCGTTGGATGCCGCGTCACGGCTGTCATGCAAAAGAAGCGTTGTCTGCGGCAGAGTTGCACACACCTCTTGCTTTGTCAAGATCGCGTCGTTCGGCAGCAAATTCATTTGCTTTTGATAACGATTCACCTGGACGCCGCTGAGCTCTGCGAACAAAACGACAGCGATCAGCAAAAAAACGCACAGGATCACGATAATTCCCTTAAAATTAAAATTACGAACCTTAAGTATCAGGTTGCCCAAAAAGCAAGCACCTCCTTGGTCTTTGAGGACAAATAAACGTTACTGTTTTCAACTTCCTTGATGAACGCGCCGATCTCTGCTCCCTTGTTCATGGCGGCAAGATATTGCACGTTCAAAAAAACATATTCCTCCGACTCCGGCCACTTTTCACGAATTGTCTGTATCAGCTCGCCCGCAGTATCAAAGTGGTTGCATTTCAGCTCATTTTCGATCAAATGGGCATAATCCGTCAGACTCTCTTGCATGGCAAGCTTCTTTTGCATCAGCTGCGAGAACAGCGTGCGGTTCATCACCTCCACCTGTCCCTGCATCAGGTTCTGCGTCAGGCAGTCCCACAGAAAATCGCAATACTGCGACAGCACCTCAATGTCGTCGGGGGCAGCGTTGTATGCCGTCTCCAGCTTTTGAAGCATGTAGTCGTTTTCCTTGGAGAGCTCCACCATGGCAGTTACAGCATAGTGGACGACCTCGGTATCCTCGTTGTTTCCCGCCTTTTGCAGAAGATCCACGTATTCACCGGGATCCTCATTCAGAACGTCCATAATGAGAGCGCGTCGATCCTTGGCAGAGTTGATCAAAAGCGCTTCTTCAAGAGGCACCGCCATATCGCTTCTCTTGTCATCCACCGTCACACTTCGGTACAGCTCCGAGTCCAGCTTCATCTTCGCCGCGCCGATCTCCTCGGCATGCTTGCTGTCAAATC
>JAFTSR010000250.1 GCA_017467225.1 Clostridia bacterium
CCAGCACAAGTACGTTCAGCTTGTACTGGCTGAGCGTGTATGCGATCGAAGCGCCGATCACGCCGCAGCCGATGATCGTTACATCATACATACGTAAAACCTCCACTTTCCATTTTCTCTACTTCTACTTGTTTTGGGTTTGCGTTTTGTTTGTTTGGACAAAAATAAAAGTCAAGGAAACAAGACCCTGCTTTCGCAGAGCTGTCTGCCTTGACTCAAATCTCCAAGTACCTGTATTTACTTACAGCCCTATCATAGCACAGAAAAAAACGGGATGCAAGGGGGACGGGGATAAAATTTTTAATTTCTGCGGAAGGGTTGATCACAGGAACCAAAGGTCGGGGTTCGTGGCAGAAACAGCGAGCGCGCCCGCGCTGAGCGCACCGATAATATCCTCTTTATCCATGATGAGACCGCTGGCGACGAGCGGCTGCCGGATCCGTCCGACCAGATTGCGGATGATCTTCGGCATGGTAGCCGGCAAGATCTCAACGACGTCTGCCTGACTGGACTGGCGGACGACATTCTCAAAGGCCATCGAGTCGAGCAGGAAGAACCGCTGGATGGTGATGAGCCCGAGGTCGCGCCCGCGGCGAATTAGATTGGGGCGGGTCGTGATGATGCCGTCGGTCGTGGTGTTTTGCTTCACAAAATCGACCGCGATGTCGCGGTTGCTCAGTCCGTCGATCAGATCAACGTGGACGAACGCCATTTTTCCCGCGTCCTTGATGCGCTGCACGAGGTCCGCGATGGTGCAGATGTTGCCGTACAGCAGATAGACGACGGTGCAGTCGGAAGCGAGCGCACGCTCGAGTCCCTCATCGTTTTTGCAGGCGGCGATCATGGGGGAATCATCCAGGACGCACATCAATTGTTTCAGTCCGCTCAAAGCACGCTCCTCCTGTGTGTTCGTTCTCTTTTATTATAGGGGTTTTGCGCGCTTCCGTCAAGGTTTCCGGGGGCGAATAAAGAAGCACCCTTTTTCAAGTTTATCGATAGATCTCTTTACGGTGCTTTCAGATTCTCCGAACATCTCAGAGAATTAGAATGGATGCCGTGTTTTTAAGTCTCTATGCGTCAATCTGCATTGTGCCGCATCCCCGCCATTATAAAAAAGAAGAGAGCACGGAGCTATCTTCAAGATTAATACTGCAGGAAAGCCGTGAAAGGTTCTGATACATCGGCAAATCGTGATCCCACAGTATTTTAGTAGATCATTCAGCATCAAAAAAGCGCACCCGAAGGTGCGCCTCTTTGCATGTGAAATTACTTGATGGCAGCCTCGTCCCAAACCTTGTCGGGCAGGATCTCGAGCCAATCCTCTGCTACGATACGGTCATACTCGTAATCGTGGTAGTTGGTCGCCTCGATAACCTGATAGTAGTACCAAGTACCGGGGGTGTTGTCGGGCCATACCTTATAGCCGTCGATCAGACCCTCTTCATCAACTGCGCGGTTCAGCACCGCGTTGATCATGGTCATGACCTCCGCACGGGTGATATCGTCGTACGGACGGAACTTGCCGCTGCCGTCGCCCACGATCCAGCCGTTGTCTGCGCACGCATTGATGAACGCGCGGCCCCAGTGACCGGAGATATCGTTGAAGAGGTCTTCGCCGAGGTAAACGTGGTCATCGAACTTCGCGATGACGGTCGCCAGCTCAGCGCGGGTGATGTTGCGCTCGCCGTGGAACAGGCCGTCGTCACAGCCGGTGAAGATGCCTGCGTTCGCCAGCGTTGCCGCTGCCTTGTTGTACCACAGGGTCTCGTTCAGATCCGGGAAGTCGCTTTCGGTGGTGAAGTAATACTCACGGGTGTCGTCAGCGAGCAGACGATAGAAGATCGCAGCGACCTCTGCGCGGGTGATCTTCGCCAGCGGCTTGACCTCGCCCTTGGTGTTGCCCATGATGTACTGGAAGTGGTCGTCGCCATTCAGACCTTCCGGAACCTCAGGCTCCTCAATGACAGTTCCGCCGCCGCTGGACTTCTTGTGGAACTCAGCGGTGATGGTGTAGGTCTTGCCGCCCTCAGCGCCCTCGATCTCGAACTCTTCGAGCTTCATCTCGTACTTGTCGACCAGCTTGCAGGCATCAGAGCTTGCATCCCAGCCGTCGAAGCGGTATTTGGAACGCTCGCGCTCAACCTCAGAACCACCTGCGGTAACGTTGCCAGTCGTCAGATAGTTGCCGTTGCTGTCCTTGATGGTCAGAACTTCCTTCTCAGTGCCAACGATCTCGCCGCCGGTCTCGGACTTGTACAGAACAGTTACCTGATACTTATCCGGGATGCCGTCGGACTTGTTGGTCTCATCGCCCTTACCTTCGCCGATCACGTCAGCGGAGTAATAGAGCTTCAGCTTGGTAACGCCTGCAGAAGCACTCGGCTTGATGACCGTTGCGCTCAGAACGTTCTCCGTCGCATTGGGATCAAACGCAAAGCCTTCGATCTTATAGTTCTTGTCTGCATCCGTTGCCGTTACAGTGGAGTCGATCTTTGCCTGACCGCCGAAAACAGAGG
>JAFTSR010000251.1 GCA_017467225.1 Clostridia bacterium
ATGAGTTGCATTGTTGCATTGCAAATCGAGTTTTCACGATTTTTACCGCATAAAGCGGCTGTAGCGAAGCAGCCGTACTAACAACGTTAGCCCTCTACGTGCAGAATACCCACAAACCAGAGGATACGCAAGGGGCGCGGGCTCCCTTACGCACATTTTCTTTGGTTCATTTCTTTGGGGTGAGCCAAAGAAATGAACAACAAAGCAATAAAGGTTAGAAAGCTCCCCTCGCACAACCATTTTTCTCTTTTCGCAGAGAAAATTTCACTTTCACCTTGCAAATCGCTTACAAACGTGGTATAATATACTTGGTATGCTATGCGCAGGTGAATTTGCGTCAAATATCACGCGCAGACGGCAAGGAGGAGATACAACATGGCAAAACAAGCTTATCTGGAATGCGGTTTTATTCAAAACACCCACGGCACACGCGGTGTGATGCGCGTGCAGTCCTGGTGTGACAGCCCTCGGGTGCTGCTTTCCTTGCCGCAGCTGTACGTGAAAACGGGCGAAATCTATCGCGCATATAAAAATCTTGGCGGCTCGGCGGCCGGCGGCGACCTGGTGCTGCTCAAGCTGGAGGGCATCGAGGATATGGATGCCGCAGAGCTGATGAAAAATCAAACGCTGTACGCCCGCCGTGAGGTCCTTCCCCTGAAAAAGGGCGACTACTTTTTGGCCGACCTGCCCGGCTTGCCCTTGATCGATGCCGAGAACGGCACGAATTACGGCACGGTGATCGAGGTACGTGAGGTCGGCGGCAGACGCCTTTTGAGCATTCAGACTGAGCGCGGCGAGCGCCTGTACCCCATGGTGCCGCAGCTGCTTGACCGCGTGGACGTGGATGAGGCGGTTTTTGTTCGCCCGATCCCCGGTCTTCTGGATGAGTGAGGCTTGCCATGCGCTTTGATATTATGACGCTGTTTCCCGAGATGGTGATGACGGTGCTGCAGGAGAGTATCATCGGCCGTGCTGCCAAGGCCGGCTGTATCTCGGTGCATGCACACCACATCCGGGAGTATTCTGAAGACAAGCACCGCCGCGTCGATGACACGCCCTACGGCGGCGGCATGGGTATGCTGATGGCACCGCCGCCCATTTGGAACTGCTACCGTGCCGTGCAGTCACAGCTGGACGAGGCGGGGGTATCACCGCGACGCCGTGTCATTTATATGTCGCCTGCCGGACAGGTGCTGACGCAAGACAAGGCGGCACAGCTGGCGGCGGATTACGATGAATTGATCATCCTTTGCGGTCACTACGAGGGCGTGGATCGTCGTATTCTGGACGAGATTGTGGATGAGGAAATTTCCATTGGCGACTACGTGCTCACGGGCGGCGAGATGCCGGCGTGCGTGCTGGTCGATTGCGTTTCCCGACTGATCCCCGGCGTGCTGGCTGATGCCGAGTGCTATGAGAAAGAGAGCATCGCGTCGGGACTGTTGGAGTATCCGCAATACACCCGTCCCTACGAGTGGCACGGGGAGAAGGTGCCGGATATTCTGATCAGCGGCGATCACGCCAAGATCGACGCCTGGCGACTGGAGCAGTCGCTGCGCCTGACCGAGCAAAGACGCCCGGATCTGTACCAGGCGTGGATGCAGGCGCATCCGCCAAAGCCTGAAAAAAAGAAGCGGGTGCGCCGTCCCAAAGAGGCGACACCGCCGCCTGCCGATACGCCCGAAAATGCGGAGTAACGGCTGTTTTTGAAGATTTCGTTGTTTTATGAGGAGGTGGAGATATGCCACAAGCTCCCAAAAAGTCGGGGCGCACGGTCGCGGCGACCAAGCAGGTAACGCTTTTGCAACGTCTGCACGCGTTCACGGCGTTTCTTTACGCTTGCATCGCCGGCAGCCTGTTCGGTCAACTGCGCACCGTCTACGCACGGCTGCAGATTGCCTATGAAAACGGCGCCATCAGCGCGGTGCTGCGCAGCCGACGCAAGCGACACGATCGCCTGCTGTTCCGCATGCGTCTGGCCTTGGCCTCGCTGATCGAAAAAAGTGCCGGCTACCGTCTGATGGCGCGACTGCGCAGGACACTGCTGCTGTGCAGCCTGAATACCTACGGCATTTTCAGCTTTTTCTTCGGCTGCTTTACCGTGGTTTCCTATCTGATGGCACAATATTTCCGGCAGGATGAGCCGGTATCGTATTTGGTCACCGGCGTGGCTATGATCGCGCTGTCCTTGCCGCTTCTGTTTTCGGACAAGCCGCTGGGTCGCGCCCTGGGCGGCAGCCTTGTTTTCCGCAGCCTTTTGGTTCGCGTTTGCGGCATTCCCGCGGAAAAGCTGGACGGTGTCGGTCGGAGCGACGAGCGGGATGATCGCGGCGAGGAACACTATTTCCTGTCGCTGCTTCTGGCCGTCGTTATGGGGCTTTTCTGCTCGCTGGCCGACGTTGCGCCGTATGCCGTTCCGGCAACTGTGCTGATTGTGGTCGGCCTGCAGCTGATCATGCTGTATCCCGAGATCGGCCTTTTGATGATCGCCTTTTTTGCTCCGCTGATGACGCTGTTTGACGGCGAGCATCCGACGCTTCTGCTGCTTGGCGGCGTGGGTGTGACCATGCTGGCCATTCTGCTCAAGCTGATCGGCGGCAAGCGTGTCTTCCGTCCCGATCTTCTGGACAGTTGCGTTCTGACGCTGGCGGCGCTGTACCTTTTGGGTGGTCTGATCACCCGCGGCGGACGCGCGTCGTTCTCCTCGGCGCTGGTTTACGTGGCGCTGCTTTGCTGCTACGTTCTGGCGGTGGGACTCTTGCGTACGCAGGCGTGGGTGCGCCGCATTGTCGGTGCCTTCAGCGTGTCGCTGATTTTGGTATCGCTTTTGGGCATTGCACAGTATTTCTTCGCGGATATCGGCCTGCAGTACGTCGACCGGACGCTGTTCTCCGATCTTGGCGCGAGAGTGTTCTCGACGCTGGAAAATCCCAACATGCTGGCCGAATATCTGATTCTCGGCTTGCCGGTGCTGCTGTCCGTGACGGTAACGCAAAAGCGACCGCTCAACGGATTCTGGCTGCTGCTTGGCTGCGGCGCGGTTGGCGCTTGCCTTGTGCTGACCTGGTCGCGCGGTGCGTGGCTGGGTGCCTTGGTGTGTGCGCTGCTGTTCATTCTTTTGATGGGGCATAAGGCGCTGAGCTATCTGCTGCTGGCCGCTGTGCCGACCGTCGCGCTGATTCACTATCTGCCCGGACAAATGCTGCGCCGCTTTGTCAGCATCGGAAGCCTGCAGGATTCCTCCATTCGCTATCGCGTGCACCTTTGGGAGGGCGTCGGCAAAATGCTCGGCGACTACTGGTACTGCGGTGTCGGCGTGGGTGAGGCTGCCTTTTGCGAGGTTTACAGCCGATATGCGTTGCCCGGCATTGCCGTTGCCATGCACGCGCACAATCTGTATTTGCAGCTGCTGTGCGAGCGTGGCGTGGTAGGGCTGATCATGTTCGTGGTGACGGTTATCATGGTTGTGTGCTACGCGCTCTCCTCTATTACCGGGCGCGG
>JAFTSR010000252.1 GCA_017467225.1 Clostridia bacterium
AAAATCCAACACATGCGGAGGACATATGACATACCAGGAATTTTATCAGCAGTTCTTCCCTTTCTGGAAGGACCTTTCCGAAAAAGATCGCGCATATCTGTGCGAAAGCACGACCGAGGAGCACTTTGAGCGCGAGCAGCCGGTACATAACAACATGGGCTGTTCGGGTCTTTTCATTGTGCGATCGGGCAAGCTGCGCATTTATCTTCTCTCCGAGGAGGGCAAGGAGGTCACGCTCTACCGCCTGGCGCCCGGCGACATCTGTATGCTCTCGGCCTCCTGCGTTTTGCAAAGCATTACCTTTGACGTCTATGTGGACGCCGAAATGCCTACCGATTGCTACCGCATCAGCGCGGCGGCCTTCGGGGAGGTCAGCGAGCGCTATCTGCAGGTGCAGAACTACGCGCTGGAGACCGCCGTGCAGCGGTTTTCGGACGTGATGTGGGTCATGCAGCAGATCGTATTCATGAGCATGGACAAGCGGCTGGCCATTTTCCTTTTGGAGGAAACCCAAAGCAACGGCAGCAACACCATTGCCATGACGCATGAGATGATCGCGCGCCATTTGGGCAGCGCACGCGAGGTCGTGACAAGGACGCTCAAGCATCTGTCCTCCGACGGTCTTCTGGAGGTCTCACGCGGTGGAATCGTCATCACCGACAAAAAGAAACTGCAGCGCCTGGCGTATTGATGATATTTTCCTTGATTTTCCAAAAGCAATTGACTTTTCCCATGGCGTATGCTATAATGTTCAAAACGTGCCGCGCACACCGATCGTCCGTTTTGACCGTGAAAGGAGCACCTCATGTCCTCACCTAACTTCAAGAGAACCAAATTCGCGTGCTATGCCGCGTATTTTACCATGTCGTCCATTTTTTGTCTGCCGCCGCTGTTGTTCGTGACGCTGCGCGAGACCTACGGCATTTCCTACACGCTGCTTGGCACCCTGGTTCTGACCAATTTCTGCACGCAGCTGACGGTTGACCTGATCTTCACCGTCTTTTCCAAGAAATTCAACGTTCAAAAGATCGTGCGCATCATGCCGCTGATCACCTCGCTGGGACTTCTGATCTACGCCGTCTTCCCCATGGTGCTGCCGCAGCTTGCCTACGCTGGCTTACTGATCGGCACGGTCATCTTCTCGATCGCCGCAGGACTTTCCGAGGTGCTGCTCAGCCCGATGATCGCGGCCATTCCCTCGGACAATCCGCAGCGGGATATGAGCATGCTGCACTCGCTGTACGCCTTTGGCGTATTTTCGGTCGCCGTAGTGACCACCATTTTCTTCAAGCTGTTCGGCACCGAGAACTGGATGTATCTGACCATGTTCTTCGCAGCGCTGCCGGCCATCGCCGCAGTGCTGTTTATGACCTCTCCCATGCCCGACATGAACGGCACCGAGACCACCGCCTCGGTGCGCGACACCGGCAAGCGGACGCTGGGCATTGCGCTGTGCGTGGCCTGCATCTTCTTTGGCAGCTGCGCCGAAAACGCCATGTCCAACTGGGTCTCCGGCTTTATGGAGAACGCTTTACACATTGACAAGGCTGTCGGCGACATTCTCGGCATGGCCGCCTTTGCCATCCTTTTGGGTCTGGCTCGTATCGGATACGCCAAATTCGGCAAGAACATTTGCCGCGTGCTGCTGATCGGCATGATCGGCGCGAGCTGCTGCTACCTGGTTGCAGGTCTTTGTCCGGGTGTGCTTCCTGCGTTTTTCGCCTGCATTCTGACGGGCTTGTTCACGGCGATGCTGTGGCCCGGCACGCTGATCATGATGGAAGAAAACCTGCCCGGTCTTGGTGTGGCTGCCTACGCTCTGATGGCAGCAGGCGGAGATCTGGGCGCGTCGGTTGCGCCGCAGCTGATGGGTATTGTGGTTGACGCGGTGGCAGCGAGTGGCTTTGCTGCCAAGTACAGCAGCGTTTGGAGCTTGAGTACCGAGCAGATCGGCATGAAGGCCGGTATGCTGGTAACTTCGATTTTCCCCATCATCGGCACGGTGGTTGTGCTGGTGATCATGCGGCATTTCAAAAAATCGAGACGCCAGAGAGCCGAGATGGCTGTGGAATAAATAAAGCATGCAAAAGGTGCGAAGCATAACCGCTTCGCACCTTGTTTGTTTGGAGCAACGCTCCTTGTCCTTCGCGCGCTTACGCCATGATCGCCTCGATATCGGCAACTGTGCGCGGAATGGCGGCGGAGAGGTCGATGCAGCCGTCCTCGGTGATCAGCACATCATTCTCGATGCGCACGCCGATGCCCTCATCCTCAATATACAGACCGGGCTCGACGGTGATGACCATGCCGGGCTTGAGCGTCCGTTCGCGCTCGGTGCAGATGTCGTGCGTGTCAAGACCCAGGTGGTGGCTGACGCCGTGATAGTAATAATCACGCGCCGTCTTGCCGTCCTTGGCAAGTCCCAGCGCCTCAAGACGCGACTCGTAGTACTTGACCACCACGTCGTTGAGCTGTCGGGTCGTCATGCCGGGCTTGGCTGCCGCGATGACCAGATCCTGCGCTGCCAGGACAGTTTCATAAATTTCCTTCTGACGTGCGGTAAATTTGCCGTTGACCGGGAAGGTGCGAGAAATATCCGCGCTGTAGTGCCCGTTTGCCGAGCCCAGGTCGATCAGCACCATCTGACCGTCATCCACGGTACAGCAGTTTTCGCTGTAGTGCAGCGTGGTCGCGTGGGGACCGCCCGCCACAATGGTTGCAAAGGCATGCTGACGAACGCCCTGCTGCATCAGTGAGAAGTCAAACGCGCCCTCCAGCTCGCTCTCGTTCATGCCGGGCTTGGCGTGACGCAGCATGGCCTCGATGGCCACGCGGGTACTTTCCTGCGCACCGCGCATCAGCTCAATCTCCGACGGTGACTTGATCGCACGCAGCGCCGCCATGTCGCCGTAAATCTCCTCGATAGCGACGGCAGGATAGCGCGCCTGCAGCCGTGCGGCCAGCGTGTGCGCGGGTGTGTCGGGCTGGTTGGTCTGATAGCGCCACAGATCAAGATAAACGTGGTACTTGCCAAGACCGCGGCTGCTCTCGATGATGCCGTTCAGATCGTCGTCAAAGCTGCCGATGTCGCGGATGCTCTCAATGCCCGAAATTTCGGTCGCCTCGGGGGCACGCATGCGCGCGCCCACCCACTTGGCCATGACCTCGTCGTACGGCTCGATGTACAGCGACTCGACCACGCTGCCGCTGTAGGTCTTGCGCAAAACCAGAATCATGTTCTCGCGATCAATGCCACTCAGATAGTAAAAATTGCGATCCACGCTGAAGGGATACGACTCGTCCAGCGAGCGCATGGGCGCGCTGCCGGAAAAAATACAAACCATGCAAGGGGCGGGCTTATCCGCCATCAGCGCCTCGCGGCGCGCTTTAAGCTCGGTGATATTCATGGAATTCCTCCGTACTGTAATGAGATTACCTTATTATAACATATTTTTCATCATAATTCAATCATGTTTCCAAAGAAAACTTGACAAGCCCCCGTTTCTGTGATAAACTATTTTCAAGCAAATCCACATGGCGGCTCTGCCGCACAGAAAGGAGTTTTTCATGCAAAAGATTACGTTTGATTGGACGCTGTCCCACGCCAAAGAAAAAAACGGAGCGCCGCAGCAGACCATCTCCGCCACCGTCCCCGGTGCGGTACAGTTGGACTACGCACGCGCCTTGGATTACCCCCCTTATTACTATGGACTCAACTTCCGCCAATTCGATTGGACGGAGGATGAATATTTCTTCTACGACACTACGCTGGACTTTTCCGTCCAAAGCGGCGAAACGGCGCTCTTAACCTTCGAGAGCATCGACTACCGCTACGAGATCGCAGTGGACGGCGAGGTGCTGGCACAAAACGAGGGCATCTTCACCCCCGTCGTGCTGGACGTGACGCGCTACGCCGGCGGCAAGCACGCGCTGCGCGTGACCATCTTCCCCATTCCCAAGCGTTATCCCGAACCGCCCACCCGTGTGCAGGCATCCGCCTGCTGCAAGCCGCCATCCTCCTATTCCTGGGACTGGCATCCCAGACTGGTTCCCTCCGGCATTTGCGGCGAGGCATATTTGGACATCGTTCCCGTCGGTGCGCCGCGTGACCTGCAGGCGTCCTATCGCCTGTCGGATGATCTGAAATCGGTCACCGTTTCGGCATCGGTCACCTGCTACGGCGGCACGCTGTGCGCTGAGCTGGTCTCGCCCGACGGTGAGGTGGTCGCGTCGCAGAAGGTAGCAGCGGCAAGTGGCACGGTCGACTTTTCTCTGACGCTGGACTCCCCTGCCCTTTGGTATCCGCGCGGCTACGGCGAGCAGCCCATTTACACCCTGCGTGTGGTCGGCGCTCAAACGGTGCAGCGCAAGCTGGGCTTCCGCCGCTCCAAGCTGATCCTCAACGACGGCGCCAACATTTTCGAGGCCAACTTCCCCAAGGGTCCTCGCAGCGCGCCCATGCAGCTGGAGATCAACGGTGTCAAGGTGTTCGCAAAAGGTTCTAACTGGGTCAACACCGAGATTTTCCCCTCTCTTGCGACCGACAAGCGCTATGACGAGCTGATCGAGCTGGCTTGCAGCGCCAACATGAATATTTTCCGTCTGTGGGGCGGTCAGTACATCAACCACGAGCATTTCTACGACAAGTGCGACGAGGTCGGTATTATGATCTGGCAAGAGTTTATGCTGTCCTGCAACCTCTATCCCGACAGCGACGCCTATCTTGACGTACTGCGCGTTGAGGCGACGTCCATCATCCGCCGTCTGCGCACGCATCCCTGCCTTGCCTTCTGGTGCGGCGGTAACGAGCTGTTCAACTCCTGGTCGGGCATGACGCTGCAGTCTCACGCCCTGCGTCTGCTTGACGCGCTGTGCTACGAGCACGATCGCTTCACCCCCTTCAACATGACCTCGCCCTTGCACGGCCTGTGCCACGGCTCCTACATCAAGGTCATCTTCCCCGATGCCGAGCGTCGCGCCAAGGACTACTCGCACGGACATGAATTTCTCTGCGATCTCAAGGCCTGCACCGCCACGGGATATACCGAATTCGGCTGCAACGGCTCCTCGCCCAAGGAATATCTGCTCAAATACGTCATGGACGAGGATACCTACTACAACCATTGCAACGAAAACAATGAGGTCTGGGTCGAGCACCATGCCTTCAAGGCTTGGAACGAGTCCTGCTGGATGGGCGTGCCCGACGTGCATTACTTCTTCGGCGGCTACCAAAATACCGACGATCTGGTGGACAAGAGCATCTACCTGCAGGACATGTGCTACAAGTCGATGTTCGAGGAGATGCGCCGCCAGGCACCGCTGTGCGCCATGGCCATCAACAGGGACTTCAACGAGCCCTGGCCTTGCGCTGCCGGAAACAGCCTGGTCAACTGGCCTGCCGAGCCCAAGAGCGCGCTTGCCTCTGTCGGTGCGGCGCTGCGCCCCACGTTGCTCTCGCTGGAGCTGCCCTGCAACCGCTATCTGAGCGGTGAGGAGCTGACGGGCACGCTCTGGGTGCTCAACGACAACGCCAAAGTCGCACCGGCCGAGCGTGTTTCGGTCTATCTGCACGACGGCGAGGAAAAGACGCTTCTGACCACGCTTGACACCGCCGAGGTCGCGCCGCGCAAAAACGGAAAGTTCGGCAGCTTTACGCTGCGCATTCCCGAGACGCTGTCCGAGCGCTTTGCCATCTCCTTGGAGTGCGACGGGCACGCCGACTGGAACTCGACCTACGCGCTGGTGCACAATGTCTCGCCGGACGCCCACCGCGCGGACAATCTCAAGGGTGGCGGGAACGATGATTTTTCTGACTTTTTGAAATAAAAGCAAGGACACGAAAAATGAAGAAAAAAACAAACGTCCCCTGCGACCTGCGGGAAATAGAGGGAACGAAAATTCGGCGGCAGTATTTTACCTGGGTCATTTATACTGCGGTGATTCTTGAAGTGCTAGTCGTAGCTCTGCTCTCGCTGTATTGGTTGAGTGGGGAAATTCCGGATTCTGTCTGGCCTGGTGTGCTGCTCAACACAACCATACCTCTGCTCATATTTTTCTCGCCGGGGATCGTCCTCGCCATTTTGAATCGTTCTCACTTCGGAGAAATCATATGCGTGCTTGCCGAACAGGGGATTTATCATCAAGGCGGATTCGTCCCTTGGGAAAATATTGATGAAATCTTCTACGAAATGGATTGTCCAGACAAACATTCTCTTCAATATGAATATCAAAAAAAGCGACACGGCAATCGTATTCCCGACCGAGAGCTCTATACTGCCTCACACACGTTTTTGAAGTTAAAAAAAGGCTCCCGTGTTGTATTGCTTCACACACCGCGCCACTTGCTACGAGAGATCAAAAAGCAGCGCCCCGAACTCACCGTGCGAACAAATACCGGCATGATACTCACCGTACTGGTGATCGTTTTCATTGTACTACTGTCCATATTAATTCCCATTTGGATGAACTTGTGACCACAAAATAAAGGAGTTACTATGCCTTCTGACACAACGATACACACCCCACGCTTGACGCTGGGACCTCTGCGCGAGGGCGACAAGGCGGCGATGGTGGCGCTGTTTCGCCACGAGGCGGTCAAGGCGACCTACATGGTACCCGACCCGTTGGACGATGCTACGGCGCAGCGGCTGTTCGCGCGCATGATGGCGCTCTCGCACGACGACACGCGCTACGTGTTCGGCATTTTCCTTGACGGCGCACTGATCGGCGTGCTCAACGACACCGAGATCGACGGCAAAA
>JAFTSR010000253.1 GCA_017467225.1 Clostridia bacterium
GCACGTGATCGGCAAGTGCCTTGACGTTGGGATAGATCAGCTGCTCCCAGGTGCGGGGGCTGAAAAGCATGTCCTTCTGCGCACCCCAGTCGTCCGATACGTGGATCATATCCACGCCGGCATCGATGCATTGATCGGCAAAGCGCAGTGTCCATGCGCGCTGGCGGCGGTACAGCTCTTCCAGCTCATCCGGATACATGGCAAGGTATAAAAGTTGATTTTCAATACCGAAAATGCCGTTAAAATGCTCGAAAAAGCCGGGGGTCTGAATGTAGCAGAAGCGCTCACGCCCGGCAGCCTTATGATGGGTCAGCTGGGCGCGCAGAGAGTCGTAGTCCTCCATGCGGTCGGGATCGGTAAAGATATCCGCCTCGCACAGAATATCCGGCGTCAGCGTGCCGTAGCGCTCGCGCAGCGCCGCCAGCGTGGGCTCGTGAAAGGAGGCAGGACCTGCAAACAGGTGCGCCATATCAAATTCATATGCGTCCTCAAAGGCGGCGACAGAGCCCCAACGGTCGGTAATCGGGACAGAGAGGTTGGCAGCAACCCAACCGTAGATGGGAGTGCGGTCAACCTCTTTACCCAATATAGCATTGCGGACGCGTTCAGTTGCGTTGCACTGCATATGATATCAGCTTATTCCAGCTTCTCGTAGATGGCGAGAGTTTCTTCCATCTTGGTCTGTGCTGCATCGGCAATCTTCTCATAGGCGGAGGTGAAGTTGGTAGCCTTCTGTCTGACCAGATCATAGCTGAAGGTTGCGATGTTACCCCAGTTATAGATGTAACCCAGGTCGAAGACGATGTTGTTGAAGACGATGTTCAGGGAGTTACGGGATTCCTCGTCACGAGCGCCACGACCCTCAAGATAAGTCTCGATGTAAGCAGGCGTCAGAATGTTCTTGGAGGAAGCACCCAGGGAGTCCAGAACGTAGCAGGTGTTATCCAAATTGAACTCGTTGGTGATCGGAATGACGATCATGCCGGCAGGAACAGGGTTGATGATGCTGCGGTACTGCTCCTGATACTCGTCGTACTTGGGCGTGGGAAGAATACCGAAGTCGGTTTCCATGGCACGGAAGGAGGCGATGTTGTGCAGCTCGCAGTTGTTGAATAGCGCGCGGTCAGACATGAACATGCTGCTAAGACCGGTCAGATTGGGACGGTCACCGCCCGTGACGGAGTGATCGTAATCGTAAATGATCTCAGAGATCAGATCGAAGGCAGCGACGGTATCGTCGTTGTAGAAGGTCAGCTCAGGAATATCGTCCTCGTCCTTGGTGACAATCTGTACACCGGCACCAATCAGACCCGTACCCATGGTATCGACTGTGTAGATCAGACCGAACATATCGTCGCCGGTCATGTTGTCATCACCGTCCAGGTCCTCGGAAACGGCCATAACGCACTCATACAGTGCTTCCATGGTCCAATCGCCGTTATCGACCAGCTCGTACATGTTGGGAATCTGGTCGGCGTAGTTCTCAGCGATCTGCTTGCTGAAATAGTAAACGCGGACAGACTTGCGGTAGAGAATGGAGATATCGCCTGCGATCATGTACAGACGGTTGGCAACGGACAGACCGCTGGTGCAGCCCTGGTCCCACCAGGGAGCCGCGGTATCCAGAATAACGTTGTCAGAGAACAGATCGTGCAGATAACCGCGCTCTGCCAGCGTTGCTGCCTTACGTGCCGCAACGACACCCGCATCATACAGATCGTCACCGGAGCTGACGGCGGTATTCATGTAATCAAAGCCGTAGCCGGGACTGGGGTAAGCAACAACGTCGACGTTGAGATTCTCCTCAACCTCAACCATACGCTGATATGCTGCGTCGTTGAGAATGTCGGAGTTGAATTCGGTGGCGGCAAAGTCTACGTCATACCAAACGGAGTTGGCATTGTCGTAAACCAGCATGCGGAATTCTTCTTTTCCGAGGTCAAGATTGGAAGGAACGTTTGCCTTGTAGACGATCTTCTCGTCCTCGGGCTTTTCTGTGGGATCGGTGGGGGTGTCGGGCGTGGTGGTGTCCTGCTCGGGCTGCTTGGTCTCGTCAGCACAGCTCGTCATCAGGACGGGCAGTGCCAGCATACACAGCACCAGAATAAAGGACAGGATGCGTGTGAAAAGATGATTTTTCATGATGGTCTCACTTCCTTTTTTGATTATTTATATGCTTCGATTAAATAGAAAACCAGGTTACGTTGCGGCATCGTCCGCAAACATGGGGGTGGAGAGGTAGCGATCTCCCGTGTCGGGCAGTAGCACGACAATACGCTTTCCGGCATTTTCCTCGCGCTGTGCCAGCTGTAATGCTGCAAAGACGGCAGCACCTGCGGAAATACCTGCGCAAATGCCCTCCATGCGACCAAGCGCACGCCCCATTTCGTAGGCCTGCTGCTCGGTCACGGGTATGACCTCGTCATAGACCGTTGTGTCCAGCACCGAGGGAATAAAGTTGGCGCCAATGCCTTGCAGACCGTGCGGTGCGGCGGCGCCGCCCGAGAGAAGGGGAGAGGCCGCGGGCTCGACGGCAACGACGCGCACGGCAGGATTTTGCTCCTTGAGATAGCGACCCGTGCCGGTGATGGTACCGCCGGTTCCAACGCCGGCGACAAAGATATCGACCTGACCGTCGGTGTCCTGCCAGATCTCGGGACCCGTGGAGCGATAATGTGCCTGCGCGTTTGCGGGATTGTCAAACTGTGCGGGGATAAAGCTGCCGGGGATGGTTGCGGCTAGCTCGTTCGCCTTATCGATGGCACCGCTCATGCCAAGCGCACCCGGCGTCAGTACCAGCTCGGCACCGTAAGCGCGCATCAGCAGCTGGCGCTCACGGGACATGCTGTCGGGCATGACGATGATGGTGTGATAGCCGCGGACGGCGGCAACGGCAGCAAGGCCCAGTCCGGTGTTGCCGGAGGTCGGTTCAATGATGGTAGCACCCGGGGTAAGCAGTCCACGGGCTTCCGCATCCTCGATCATGGACAGTGCCACGCGGTCTTTTGCCGATCCGGCGGGATTCAAAAATTCCAGCTTGGCGATCAGATGTGCCTTGGCACCGTAGTGTGCAGCCAGATGCTGTAGCTCTACCAACGGTGTTTTACCGATCAGCTGTTCTATGGATGAATAAATACGTTCCATAAGCACCTCTTTATGCATTTCGGATGCCCAGCAGCCAAACGGCAACGTACGAGGCAAAGCCATGGTTGCAGCTGGCAAAGTCGGTGGCATTTTCCCACAAGGTTCCCGTTTTCTTGGCCATGTAGTGGAAATATCCCTTGGTTTCACGCAGGATCTGCTCGTAACGTCCTGTGCGGAACAAAAGATCCTGGCGCAGATAGTTACCGATGAACGAGTTAGCCGGATGAATGTCGGGGTAGAGTCCCTGCTTGACGCGATCGGGTCCGAACTCCTCGGTCAGAATGCGCCAAAGTGTGGGGTAGCTGTCCGGTGTTGCCACACCGAAGTAAAACATATAATACTGGCACACCTCGGTGCACTCACCCGAAAGACGAAGCACACCGTTCTTGTCGCGCACGGCGTTGTCGCAGAAAAAGCCGTTGTCACAGTATGCGTTGGTGCGAATATGGGCGCGAATGCGTTCGGCCTTGCCGTGCAGCTCGGGGAGGTCATACAAACGGTACAATACGTCCAGCATGGCTGCATAGCAGGCATTGGAGGGGTAGTTGACCTCCTGTACCAAGTCGTTTGCTTTTGACCACTCAACAAATACCCAGGCAGGGAGACGTTCAAGCAGCCCGTCGGTGTTCTCATAAGCCGTAAAGAAACGGTAAAGTGCCAGCATGCGCTCCCGTGCGCGGTCAATCAGCTCACGGTCGCCGCTGCGTGCAAAATATTCCTCCAGCTCCAAAACGTACCACATGGCCCAGTTGGGAATGAAATTGCCGTCGGTGTGGTCAGCAGGATAGCACATGGGAAGCATGCCTTCGGGCAGAGACGGGAAGGTTTCAGCCTGCAGGAAATTGTCAAGGAAGGCGCGCTCAACCACGCATTTACCGGTCAGCGCATATTCGGTACGCGAGGTGAAGAAGCTGTCACACAGCCAGCCGGCTCTTTCACGAGAGGGGCAATCCATGTAAATGTCCGCCGTGTTCTGACGGAAGGTTTCGATGGCGGCAGCGTAGATCTCCTGCTCGACAGGGTCGTCACTCTGCAGCTTTTTCTCAATCCTTGGGAAGCCGATGCGACGAATGCCGGCGTTTTGCACGTGCGTTGCTCCTGCACCAACGGCAATGACAGTCAGATAGCGCAGGGAATAGGCTTCCATACTCAAAAGATCGTATTCACCTGCCTCCAGCTCATAAGAAATTGCATTACAGCAATCCAGACGGGTGGCGTCTACCCGCCCGTCTTTCAGGATTTCATCAAACAGTAGCACCAGACGGACAGGCTGCTCGGCACGGACGTGCAAGGAAAGCAGTCCCGTCAACTCATGCCCAAGATCAAGCAACGCATATCCGTCGGTGGGAAGTGTCAGATCGGTTGCATCGGTCATGAGTGCTTCGACGGGGTGAAATTCAAACGCATGTGCCAGCTGCGCCAGGTTGACCTCGATCTCCTCGGGTGCGAAGCAGTTGAAGGCGAAGGAGGGATGATACTCGCGCTTGTCGGGATAGACGGGAGTGGGCAGATGGCTGACCGTCCCCTGTGCGAGCACGGATTGTACTACTTCAAACTCACCGTCCACCGGGTAAACGTCGCGTGGCATCAGGGATTTTTCCGGCTGCTCCGCAAGAGCTACGGCAGGGTAAGAGGCCGCTGCAGGCGCGGAAACGAATTTGCCCTGCTGCTCGTTGAGGCGATATGCCTCGGTGAACATGCGCTGGAAGGAAAAACGCAGCGTCTTTTGTACATGGCCGTCTACGCGGACACACTTGAAGGTGCCATCCTTGGCGGTGTATGCAAGCACGTCATCACCGCTGACGATCTCCGCTTGCAAAAAGCCTTCGGAGCGCGGCATGACATAGCTGTTGCAGCAGTTGCTCTGCAGAAGAATGACGACGGTGTTTTCCTCTTTGGTCAGAAGCGGCGTCAACTCAAGCTCATCCACGCGGAACTTGCCGTGCGCTGCACGGGCGGGACCGCTGCGGAAGAAGCTGCCGTTGATATAGATTTGATACATGCTGGCACCGCACAGGCGCAGCACGGTATGCGGCAGGGAAGGGACAGTGGCATAAAAGCCGAGCTGAACGTTCATCTCGCTTTGCATGCCTTCGGCAAAAACGGGCTTAGCAGATAAAAACATAAGGTGCTCCTTTCAGGGGGGACTTGCATAGGAAAATGATACCATAAATTACGGCGGGTGTCAAGAGGAATACTTTTCTTTTATCTATCTACACAAAAATATTTTTCCTGCGAACAGAAATTTTTACCAAAATCTTTTTTTCATCTATTGCAAAAAGCGACGTTTGGTGGTATAATATATCGTAGACCCGTGTTTGCTTTGGCAGGCCGAACGTAGAGCGGTCGCCTTACCGGCGCGAGAAAATCAAGTTTCACAAATATGTGGAGGGCTAAGTTATGAAAAAAGTGTATGAAGGCAAGACGAAAGATGTGTACGCGCTGGAAAACGGCAACGTGCTCTTGAAGTTCAAGGACGACTGCACCGGCAAGGACGGCGTCTTTGATCCCGGTGAGAACAGCGTTGGTTTGACAATTGAGGGTATTGGTAAGGCAAATCTGCAGACCTCGGTTTACTATTTCGAGCTTTGCCGCGCTGCAGGCATCAAGACGCATTATGTCAGCGCAGATGTAGACAATGCAACGATGGAGGTTCTTCCTGCAGAGTGCTTCGGCAAGGACAAGGGCGGTAACGGCCTTGAGGTCATCTGCCGTCTGGTTGCTACGGGCAGCTTTATCCGCAGATACGGCGAGTATATCAAGAACGGCACCCGTCTTGAGGGCGGCTACGTCGAGTGCACCTTCAAGAACGACGAGAAGGGCGACCCGCTGGTAACCGGTGAGGGTCTGGTTGCGCTTGGCATCATGACGCCTGAAATGTTCGAGAGTCTGAAGGAGCAGACGCTCAAGATTACCAAGATCGTTGCCGACGATCTGAAGACCATCGGTCTGGATCTTTGGGATATCAAGTTCGAGTTTGGTTATAATAACGGTGAGGTTATTCTGATCGATGAGATTGCCTCCGGTAACATGCGCGTTTACAAGGGTGACGAGATCGTTGACCCTGTGGAGCTGACCAAGCTGATTCTGAACAGATAATTGCTTTTTGATTTTTGACTGCCGTCCGCACTCGCGACCGATTTTCGGTGCGGTGGCGGGCGGCTTGCTGATAATATACGCATTTGATAGGAGGTAGATATGTTAGGTGCTATTATTGGTGATACAATCGGGTCTGTTTATGAATTCGTGCCTACCAAAACAAAAAATTTCCCCGCTTTTGCGCAGGGGAGTTACTTGACGGATGACAGTATTATGACTATCGCTGTCGGCTGCACTTGCGCGCATGTGGATTTACAAGATGAGGAAGAGTTCAAATATGTTTTAATACAAAACATGAAGGAGTTGGGGCGTTACTATCCAAGTGTGGGCTATGGAGGAGCTTTTATGGGTTGGTTGTTTTCTTCCAGCCAAGAACCGTATAACAGTTATGGCAACGGATCTGCAATGCGAGTATCACCAGTAGCTTGGGTGGCGAAAACGCTTGATGATGCCGAGCGGTTAGCTCGTTGGAGTGCAGAAATCACACATAACCATCCGGAGGGGATTAAGGGAGCACAAGCAACAGCTGCTGCCATCAAATTAGCACTGGACGGACATTGTAAATGCGAAATTCGGGATTACATTGAGCAATCCTATTATTCCTTGAATTTTACACTAGCACAAATCCGACCTGATTATTACTTTGATGTCACTTGCCAGGGAACTGTGCCGCAGGCGATTGTTGCATTTTTGGAATCTGAAAATTATGAAGATGCCATTCGAAATGCAATTTCTCTTGGAGGCGATGCAGATACATTGGCGGCCATTACAGGCGCTATAGCAGAGGCATATTACGGAATTCCTGGTGAGTGGAAAATGCGTGTATTCGATTTTATGGATGAAAGAATAGGTTGGTATTACCATGAATATGCTGATATGATTTATGAAATGAACGGTAAGCAGGCATAAATACTTAGGTTGCCATACATATACAAAAATATGAGGAGTGCATCACGCATATGAAATTCATCATTGATCACGATCTGCACAGCCATAGCTTCATTTCACCCTGCTCGCGCGATGATCGACAGACCAAGCAGGCGATCTATGCCTACGCGCTGGCCTCGGGCTACAGGTTGATGGCTCTGACCGACCATGGCTGGGATACCAAGGTGGACGATCTTGGCGCACCGGGCTGGGGCGGTAATTCGATGGATCGCTTGCGCGAGAATTTGCCGTTGCCGCAATCCAAATATTGCCGTTTTATTATGGGATGCGAGATCGATCTCAATCGCTACGGCGTGTTCGGATTGGCATCCGCGGAATGGGATAACTTTGATTTTATTCTGACGGCGATCACGCATCTGAATCTGATGCATTTTACCATCGACCCGGACGAAATTCCCGCGACAGAGCAGGCTCACAAGGATTATTATCTGAAGCGAGTGGATCAGCTGTTTTCCCGTACTGATCTGCCGTTCCATAAGATGGGTCTGGCACATTTTGCAACCATCAACACGCCGCGCGTGAATTCGGTGCGATGTCTGACCCACTTCACCGATCGGGATTGGCAGAATATGTTCGAGCGGTTGCGCGCGACCGGTATGGGCGTTGAGCTGAATTTTAACCCGCGCGCTTACGATGCCGAGGCACTGGAGATTATTCTGCATCCGCATCGCATCGCCAATGACATGGGCTGCAAGTTTTATTTGGGCGGCGACGCTCACCATCCTGAGCGCTTTGCGGAGCGTCGGGCAGAATTTGAGACGATTGTTGATCTGCTGGACTTGAAGGAGAGCGACAAATGGGAATTTGTGCCGCACATGATCGCAGCGGCGCAGAGCTGAGCGGTATTTGACCGCGCTTTGTACTACATTATTTTATTAAGGAGGATTTCACTATGCCCGGACCCGGAGGAGGAGGAAGAGGCGGCGGCGGAGGCGGCCGCGGAGGTAGCTTTGGAGGAGGACGCAGCGGCGGTTTTGGCGGTGGCGGTGGTCGAGGTGGCAGCTTCGGCGGCGGACCGCGACCCGGCGGCTTTGGCGGACCCGGAGGCTTCCATCACCATCATCACGGTCCCCACTTTGGATTCTGGGGCCCCGGCTTTGGCTTCCGCCGTCATTACTACCACGGAGGCGGCGGCTGCCTTGGCGGCATGGTCGGTGCCATCATTGCACCCATCTTTGTGTTGCTGTTTTTGTTCGTATGGTTCAGTGCCATGTTCCCGTCCTGCTCGCTGATCGAGGTTGAGACGGATAACACGCCGGGGTACGATGCCAATGCCATCGGTGACTTTGCCGATGAGCAGTATGCTGCTGCCTTTGGTCTGACCGAGGACTACGAGGATCATCTGCTCCTTGTGTTCTTGACTGACGAGGATTGCTACGATTATTATTATATCGCCTGGATGGGTGATGATATCCAACGCGACGTGGCTGAGCTGTTCGGCAACAATCAGACGGCGCTGGGACGCGTTCTGGAAGCGAGTATCAACGCACAGTCGTACGAGTATTCGCTGGACAGCGACCTGGCAGTCGTATTCGAGCATATGGCCAAGCAGGTGGTCGCACTCAACCACGAGAGTAACCACACCTGTGGCACACCCGATACCTCGGTCAAATCACACGTGGTCAATCGCACCGAGCTGCCGTTGACCGAAAAGACGCTCAATGCCGCCTTGGAGAAGTTTACCGACGAGACCGGTATCTCGACCGTTGTTGTGGTTGAAGATATGGCGGATGTGCTGGGCGGCGGCGATCAAGCCGCGACCGCTTCCCCCGTGAGATTTTCAGCGATCGCGATCATTCCGATCGTTATTGTTGCGGTGATCATCATCGTTTTGGTCACACGCTCCAAAAAATCCGCGCCCAAGACGGACACCAACAAGTGGGAATAAGACAGAAAAGCAGGGAAGAATCGCGCGCCGGTTCTTCCCGTTTCCTTTTTCCTTGAAAGAGTGTTGAGAATTATTACCGAAATGTTGAGCGTTTGTTGAGTTTCGAGGTTCAATCTTCACAAAAAGTTCAAAAAAACTTAATAATTTGGAAAAATGCTATTGACAAACAGTTGAATATTTGGTAAAATGTAAGAACTACAATGTAATATGTCGTACTGTTGCGCGTTTCTTGTCCCGCGCAATGTCGCTATGTTACGTTAATTTTAAGGAGGCTTATTAAAAATGAGCAAGATGATCACAAGAGTGCTGGCACTGGCACTCGCACTGTGCATGATCGCAGCTGCTATGGTATCTTGTGCAAATCAGCCTACGTTCGAAGAGGATAACAGAACCGCAGAAGAAGTCCTCGCCGATTACGTTGCTGTTGCACCCAAGGATTACTCTCAGTATGCTGACGACTACGATGCACTGTCCGAAGCAATTTACAATGACGTACTGGGTGAGTTCCTGTCCTACTACAACAAGGCACAGGACGCTACTACCGTTTCCGAGCGTTACGCTCTGATGGCTATCGCTGAGGCGAAGCTGCTGGAGTCCGGCATTATGCTGCCCCTCTCCTCCAACGGTGGTAACTACGCTGTTTCCCGCGTGGTCCCCAACACCGCAACTTCCGTTCTGTGGGGTAACGACTCCTACAGATATCATCACGTTCTGGTTGCTGACAAGTTCCTGACCAAGGAAGACAGAGCGGAGATGAAGGCTAAGTGGGCTGAGCTCGCTGGCACCGGTAAGTATGAGGCTTGGGCTAAGGAGTTTGTTGCTGAGAAGGGCTATACCCTGTCCGACAAGTACTCCCTGGGTTACTCCTCTGACCCCCAGACTTGGGACGTTCTGGCAACCTCTAAGGCTGCTGACTCTGAGGCTATCGTTAACACCTACGACGGTCTGGTAGAGTACGACATGGAGAACGTTATGCAGCCCGCTCTGGCTGAGAGCTGGACCATTTCCGAGGACGGCCTGACCTACACCTTCAAGATCCGTCAGGGCGTGAAGTGGGTTGACGCTCAGGGCCGTGAGGTTGCTGACGTTAAGGCTGACGACTTTGTTGCCGGTATGCAGCACATGATGGATGCTATGGGCGGCCTTGGCTACCTGGTTGAGGGCATCATCGTAAATGCTACTGAGTATATGGCCGGTGAGGTTACCGACTTCTCTAAGGTCGGTGTTAAGGCTGTTGACGATGCTACTCTGGTTTACACGCTGGAGGCTCCCACTTCCTTCTTCATGACCATGCTGGGCTACGGCGTATTCGCTCCTATGAGCCGTTCTTACTATGAGTCCAAGGGCGGTAAGTTCGGTGCAGAGTATGACGCTGAGGCTGCTTCTTACACCTACGGTAAGACCCCCAACGATATCGCTTACTGCGGTCCTTACACTGTTACCAACGCAACTGCAAACAACACCATCGTGTTCACTGCTAACCCTGCTTACTGGAACAAGGACGCTATCAACGTTAAGACCATTACTTGGCTGTTCAACGACGGTCAGGACCAGCTGAAGGCTTACAATGACGCTGTTAACGGCGTTATCGCAGGCGCTGGTCTGAACGCAGCTGCACTTGAGGCTGCAAAGAAGGACGGTAACTTCGATAAGTACAGCTACGTTTCTGCTACTGACGCTACCTCCTTCATGGCATTCTACAACCTGAGCCGTGCTGCATTCGCTAACTTCAACGATGCATCTCAGGTCGTTTCTCCTCAGACTGA
>JAFTSR010000254.1 GCA_017467225.1 Clostridia bacterium
AAGGCGAGATGAAGGGCGTTCTGGAGTATGTCGACGATCAGGTTGTCTCCTGCGACTTCCGCACCGACGCGCACACCTCCATCTTCGACGCCCGCGCGGGCATCGCCCTGAACGGCAACTTCGTCAAGCTCGTCGCCTGGTCCGACAACGAGGGGGGCTTTAGCAACAAGAGGCTCGACCTCACCCGCCACATCGACTCCGTCCGCAAGGCGTAAATCACAACCGCATTTTACGAAACGCTCTCTGCGAAAGCAGGGAGCGTTTTTTATGCCTGATCATACCGATCCTCCGCCCATTTGGCGGGGTTCGTGTCGATGTAATTCCAGATCTCCAAATAATCCTGCTCATTGCGGATCACATGCTCGTGATAAGATCGCTGCCAGAGCGGCGCACCGGAGCGATGCGCGCTTTTGGATTTGATCACCCGCACCACATCCATGAGCGTAGGGGAGGGTCTTGACCCTCCCGTGCCAGCGTGGATCATAACGATCATGTGAATGTGGTCCGGCATGATGACGTATTTCTCGATGCTGACGTTCGGATACCGCGCAGGGATGGATCGGATCTCGTTTTCCACGATGGCACCGATATCTGACTGCCGACACGCGGGAGGGTCAAGACCCTCCCCTACGAGAATATCCGACAAAATGCACCGCCGGTCCTGCGTGCAGATCGTCACAAAATACGCACCGGCGCCGTAATCAAATGCCGGCAGGCGGATCTGTTTTCGTTTCGGATACTGATTCATGCTCTTCACTCCTGATATATCATATCACAGAAGAAAACAAATGAAAATGATTGTGTCCAGGAAAAATGTGTGATAATATGAATGTGCCACACAAAACCGAATAGTTGTTATCCCTATTTCAGCGTGGGTTTTTATCTCTTGGTAAAAACGCATGCTTACTTTCCTACGCTGTTAGGGATGATGGTTTTGTGTGGCAACAGAACGAGGCTATGCGTTTTTCGTGCGTGGCTTCGTTTGAGGCCACGCACTTTTTATTTTCCCGAAAAATGCGTGGTGAAATATAAAATAGAAAGAGAGGTAGGGGAAATTGAAAAAATTGACGGCATTACTTTTGGCACTTGTGATGTGCCTGTCGCTGTGCGCGTGCGGCGGTGGAGAACAGAGCAAAAAAGAAGAAAAGAATGAAGAAATCACGAGTACACAAGCGATCAACGCCGTAAAAAACAATAAAGTCGGATCTGTGAACTGGACGGAGCAGAAAATCGCCGGAGCACTTGGCTTCAAACAGTTTGCTTCGCCGGACTATGGAACTACAGATGCCGAACAAAATTCTGATGGCTCTTGGACGGTCGTTCTGAAAGGCAGCATGAGTGGCTATACGGATGATTATCGTTCTGATTATGATCGCATGAAATTCGAGCTTGAAGCAACCGTGAGCTATGTTGATGGGGATATAGATGTTGACTATGTCAATGTGAAAGAAGTTTATTGATCGAATAATTTGAGCAGGGAACGCACCCACCGCGTTCCCTGTGTCATTTCTGCTCCAACAGCCCGATGTATTTGTATGTGGTCGTTCGGCGCGGACCGTGTGTGCGCAAAACGAGAGATCTCGCACAAAAAAGACAACTAAAGTGATTGTGTCGAGGAAAAATCTGTGATATACTTAGCCTATAGCAACCCATTTCGATCTCTCAAAGGAGGCTGCAGGATGAAAAAACGGATTTTTAGCTTCTTGCTCGTGCTGCTTCTGGCAGTGGCGCTGCTGCCGTTTTCCGCGCTGATGGAGGACGCGCAGGCGGCGGATGACACCATCACGTATACCGTCTTGGTGCTGGACGCGGGCGGCAGCATCAGCTTTACCAGCGGCGGAACGAAGATCTACACAGCCGACTCCGCGATCAACGAGGTCAAGCAGGCGGCGTCGACGTTCCTGCTGGACGTCATCAAGGCCAAGGGCACGAACTATGTCGCCGTCGTCTCGTATAACACCGAGGCGAAGACCGTGTCCGGCTTCACGGACGATCTCGAGGGTCTGCGCAGCAAGGTCAACGGCATCTCGGCCTCCGGCAGACGCAACATCGCCGCTGGTCTGAACGCCGCCGACGCGCTGCTCAAGGAGATCCCCTCCGGCAGCAACATCAAAAAGAACGTCGTCCTCTTCACGACCGGCAACACCGACACCGGCAGCTACAGCAACTCCGGGCACTACAGCTCCAGCACAATCGCCAGCAACTGGCAGAACAGCGAGACCGGCGTGAAGCTCTATAAGTATGCCAACACGGCGTACAGCGCCGCCGCGAATCTGAAAAAGCAGGCGGACCTGTATGTCATCGGCCTGTTCCAGACGATGGAGGGGATGCCCGCCAAGGGGCAGGACATCGCGACCTTCTTCCGGATCGTCGCGCGGGATCTCGCCTCCGCGGAGGAGGTCTTCTATGAATGCACCAATCCCAACGACCTGCAGAACGTGTTCAGCGACGTCGCGGACTCCGTCACGGATATCGTCGCGTTCCCGTTCGACGATGTGAAAAACTCCGACTGGTTCTACCGCGCCGTCAAGTATGTCTGGAAGCACAACCTGATGTCCGGCACGGCCTCGAATCGCTTCGATCCCGAGATCTCCACCACGCGCGCCATGATCGTGATGGTGCTGTATAACTTCGAGGGCCAGCCCGCGGTCTCCGGCGGCAACTCGTTCTATGACGTCGCGGCAGGGGAGTGGTATGACGACGCCGTGACCTGGGCGCAGCAGAACAACATCGTGGTCGGCTTCTCCGAGACGCAGTTCGGTCCCACATACAACATCACCCGCGAGCAGATGGCGGCGATCCTGTACCGCTACAGCGCCTACAAGGGCTATGACGTCACGAAGCGCGCCAGCCTCGCCGGGTTCACCGACGCGTGGCAGATCAGCGACTACGCCGTCGAGAACCTCCAGTGGGCAATGGCCTGCGGCTACATCAACGGTACGAACACCACCACGCTCTCGCCGCTCGCCTACGCCACCCGCGCGCAGGTCGCCGCGATCTTCCAGCGCTTCTTCCAGGACGTGCTGTAACACGCATCCGATAAAAATGCTCTCCGAAGCCGGAGAGCATTTTTATTGGGGATTTCAGGCGGCGTCCATGGCGTTGACGAGCATCTGCGCTGCTTCCGCGCGGGTGAGCGCCGCCTGCGGGTCCGCGCCGACGGGATAGACGCACGCCTGCGTCAGCCGCGCGACGGACTGCGCCGC
>JAFTSR010000255.1 GCA_017467225.1 Clostridia bacterium
TCATTCCGCGTCCCTCCATTTATCCGATGATGCTTCCGCCCCACTCGACGACGGTAAAGCCTTCGCGCACAAAGGGCTCAAACGTCTGCGGCTCGACCTTGATCGGTGCGGTTAAGGGCTTGGCTACCATGTAGACGCGCAGCACGCTGTCGGTCGTAGGCGTGACGTTGAGCTTTGCAGCGTCGGTGTAGGCCTCGCCCTGGAACGAGATCAGATTGTACTCGTTCTCCTGCAGCTGCGGCAGCCAGTAAATGATAAATTCATTTGCCTCGCGCGCCGTCAGCCCCATCTCGGCAAGCGCCCATTCGAGATACGTCGCCGTGTCCTCACCGCGCACGCAAGCACCACGGGAAAGATCGAGAGGCATATCCAGCACGCCCTCCCAATACAGGCAGTAGTATTCTTTGCCGTCGGGGAAGGTCAGTGTGCCGTCGGGCGCGGCGACAAAATTCTGCCAGCCCTCTGTGCCGTAGTCAGGATAAGTGCAGGTGAATCTGCCGTTGAGCTCCATGGTCACCGAGCAGAGAGTGTCCTCGGTCGGATAGAGGTAAATGACCGGCTTTTCCGGGGCAGGCAGATCGTTTTGAAACGGGAAATCACCTTCTCTCCACGGCTCACACGCGGTCAACGCGAACACGGATAACAGCAAGCAAAGCAAAAGAAATACAGTTACATAGCGTTTCACGATTTCTCCTCCTTATCTTGCTCGCGCTTTGCACGGCGCTTATTTACGCGCTTTTTAATCAGAACGATGACCACTGCTGCAATCGCGCCCAGCACCAGCAGCGTCGGAATGGCATTGACAAACCAAACGGTAAAGCCCTGGAAATTGTCGGCAAAATCCAACCAGCTTTCCACAAATGCATCACCCAGTCGCTCGCCCCAGCTTGCCTCCTCGACCTCCTGCGTATACTCTACGACCTCGCTCAAGTACAGCGTTACCGTCGAATAAGAAACCTTGGAGTCAAGCACACGCAGCCGCGTTTCGTACGATTCGATTTCCGAGATTACGTCGTACAGATACTGTTGCACACGGAGCATGGTTTCGATATCCTCTGCCTTTTCCAGCATCGCCTGCAGGCTGACCTTTTCGGCACGCAGCGTTTCCAGGCGCGACTGCATATCGTAGTAGGTAGCAGTAACGTTGGACACGTTGGAGTAGCTGCTCGTTACACGGCAAAGCTCGCCGCTTCTGGTCAAAAACTCATCCAGATGCTCGGCGGGAATGCGGATCACGTAATTGGCGTTGCGTGAAAAACGGCTGCCAGAGCTATATCCCGCACCGTTGCTGCGCGAGCTCTCCACATAGCCGCCCAGCTCACGCACCATGCTCTCAAGCTTAACCGTAACCTGATCAAACTCCTTGGTCTGCGCGTTAATCTCCACCGTGCGAATGATCTTTTCCTCAATGGTCTTACCGTCCGAGGACGTCTCGGCATCGTCCGCTACGGGCGGCATTGAGCCATCTGCATTCTCCTCCGAGGGCTTCATCTCCATCTCGTCCTCTGCATAGTCGTAGTCCCCCGCACTGCTCGGCGCATCGTAGTATTTATCCGAGGAATTCATGCTCTCCGAATCCAACCGTCCGGATGCGCTGCAGCTCACCAGTGCCACCACCATCAAAGCGGACAACACCAATGCTAACCATTTTACGTTCGTTTTTTTCATGTCATACCTCCTGCATGAAAGCTTTGTTAATAATATAGACGTTAAAAATCGGGGTTTGTTCCCTGTTTTTCAAAAATTTTTTTATTTTTTCTCGACATATTGTGACAAATCCCCCCGCCGCGGCGTATACTGGCATTGGAAGTGTGATCGCCGATAGAAAAGGAGGTGATATCCGCATGGGTGCTGATATCAAACACGGACTTTGCAGTGCCACGATCGGCTCGGTATCCGCCGCTATGCGCGCCCAGCAGCTGCTTGCCTCTGCCGCGATTCATTCCAATATTATAAAAACGGAAGGTAGTGCCGCCCACCGTGGGTGCGTATACTCGCTGGCGTACCCTTGTGCGCAGCAAAACAACGTCCGTACCGTGCTCGACGCAGCAAGAATACGCGCGCATTACCGTTCCGACTGAAAGGATCGTGGTCAGATCTGGGACTCATCTATCTTGACAATGCCGCTACCAGCTTTCCCAAGCCCCATTGCGTTTACGAGGCAGCGATCCGATGCATCGAGCGGGATTGCGGAAACGCCGGGCGCGGCTCCCATCCCCTGGCACTCGCCTCTGCAAAGCGCATCTACGATTGCCGAGAGGCGATCTGTCGCCTTTTTGACGCGGACGACCCGCTGCGTGTCGTCTTTACGCTCAACACCACCTACGCCTTGAACTTTTTGCTCAAGGGCATTCTCAAGCAGGGCGATCACGTGCTGATCTCGGATATGGAGCATAACGCCGTGCTGCGACCGCTGCAACGGCTTTCCGCCGACGGCCGTATCACCTACGACATCTTCTCCACGCTGTCGGATAGCGGTATGTGCGCCCCCCTGCGTTTGTGCGGGCGCATTGCGGAGCTCTGCCGACCGAATACCCGCGCCATCGTATGCTCGCATCAATCCAACCTGTGCTCCGCCACACTTCCCCTCAAGGAGATCGGCGAATTCTGCCACCGCCACGACCTGCTTTTTCTGGTCGATGCGGCACAGTCTGCGGGGCACTTGCCCATTTCATTGCGCGAAACCCACATCGATGCGCTGTGTGCACCGGGACACAAGGGGCTGCTCGGATTGCAGGGCTGCGGCTTCTGTCTGCTCGGAGAGCGCATTCATCCCGATACGCTGATCGAGGGGGGCAGCGGCTACCGATCGCTCTCCCCCGATATGCCCGACGAATATCCCGAGCGCGGTGAGGCAGGAACACTGCCCACCCCCGCCATTACCTCGCTTGCAGCAGGCATTGGCGCCGTCGAACGATTGGGGCTCGAAGCCATTGGCGCGCATGAGCAGGCGCTCTTCCGCGCGCTTTGCGAGCGTCTTGACGCGCTGGACGGTTATCACATCTATCTCCCGCATATTCCGGGATCAACGCTGTTGTTTTCCCGTCAGGGTATTTTGGCAGACCGCATCGGGGCATATCTCGGTGATCGGGGCATCTGCGTTCGCAGTGGCTATCATTGCGCTGCTTTGGGGCACGGCACTCTTCAAACACCGGAGGGTGGTGCGGTCCGCATCAGCTTCGGCCCCTTCAATACGCTCTGCGACGTCGAAACGTTGTACGCAACGCTTCGCCGCATGGAATTTTTGCACGAGGTCGAATAAAGCAAAACGGGGGAAGGCTCACAAAAGAGTCATTCCCCCGTAGCATACTTATGAATGGCGGTTGCGCACGATGGCAAACGCCTCATCTGCAATTTCAATCGTTTCCTTGATATCCTCGTCCGACAAGGCTGCGTTGATAAAGTGGTTGTGGTGATTGGTAAAGTAAACACCGCGGCGCACGCACTCTGCGACCCACTCCTGATGCAGCATAAGCGAAGGATCGTCGGCAAGGCGCAGATAGAACAAGCTGGGCACACCCGAAACGTGCAGGTCAAAGCCGTACTTCTGTGCGGCTGCGATCAGACCGTTCTTGAGCTTCGTTCCCTTCTCAATCAGCATGCCCGGCGCACCGATACGCTTCATTTTTTCAATGCAGGCAATACCTGCTGCAAAGGGTACCGCACTCATCCAGTAGCTGCCCGTATAGGACAGGCCGGAGATGGTCGTCTTAAGGAAATCCTTTCCGCAAAGAGCGGAAACGTTGTGACCGTTTGCGATCGCCTTACAGAAGCAGATCAGATCCGCCTCGAAGCCGAAATAGTGGTCGGAACCTGCAAGATCCAGGCGGAAGCCGGCACGCACATCGTCTACGATCAGGAGCGAGCCGTTGTCGGTGCATAGCTTGCGGACCTTCTGCCAGAATCCATCGGCAGGCAGCACGTTATCAGCAAAGTTACCGTGCATATAGGGCTGGCCGATGACGGCCGCGATCTGACCGCGATAGCGATCAAAGACCTGCTCCAGCTCCTCGGCATCGTTCCAGTTGACGTAGATATTATGCATGACGTCCTCTTCCATGATGCCGGCATAATCGATCTTTTGCGTCCAGGGAGAAACGCCGTGATAGTAGCCCTTGAAAAATACGATCTTTTTACGGTGCGTAAAGGCACGCGCCGTCATAACGGCAAGCGAGGTAACGTCGTTACCGTTTTTGGCAAAGAACGCCCAGTCTGCACTCTTGACCGTGTCAACCATCAGCTCTGCAAAGTCAACCATGACCGTCGCAGGAGCGGTGACACAGTTGCCCTTCTCTCTCTGACGTGCAGCAGCCTCCTCGACGTCGGGATCGTTGTAGCCGAGAATGTTGGGACCGTAGGCACACATATAGTCAATAAAACGGTTGCCGTCCAAATCCCAGAAATAGCTGCCCTCGGCGCGGGAGGAATACTTGGGGTAAGCGTCGATCGGAATGTGGCAGCCCTCGGCAGGACCGAGGTGACCGTAAATGCCGGCGGGAATGACATTCATCGCGCGGCGCAGCATTTCCATGCTTTTGTCAAACGTATATACGGGATGCATAGTTTACCTCCAAATCAAGCAAGATAGAGCGCGACACGGTCGAGAATGCGATTGACGTTGTCCAGCTGCGAGATCATACCCTTCAAATGCAGCTTGGAATCGCAGATCAGCGTAAAGGAGGACGCCGTGCCGTCAAACAGTCCGCGCGCATTGTGTATACCGACAAATTCCATCATGGACATAGCGTTGTCCGTATCCGTCGGTACGGTGGTCAGGCGATGATCCTTGGAACACACGTGCGCCGCAGCAACCACCTCATCGCCCTCGGAGATCAGCATACGCACGTTGCCGTCCACGATGTAGGAGGCGCTCGCACGGCCGATGCGATCCTCGTTGCCGATCTGGGATATGGCACCCGTGATGACGTGGAACATGAGAATGGTACTGGTACGGAAGAAGGTCTCGTCCTTCAGATCCTCCTCACTCGGACGCAGATAACGGGAAAGAACGTCGGTCAGCTTGACGAATTTTTTCAGCAAAAATCCAATCCTGGTAAAGCCCTTGGAGGGGATAGGTGTGACGGTACCGTCGATCATACCGTTGAATTTCTCCGGTGAGGAGAACGGCAGGCAGATGTTGCAGGGGCCGTCGCCCGGCACAAGGCTTACCACACCGCGATCAAAGCGCAGCACACCCACAGGCCCGCCCTTGACGGCGACCTTGAGCGACACAGTGTCCTCGGCAATGATGGCGCGCGCCTCCTCGGACAGCTCACAAAGTTTGGGGATCACACCAAAGATCGCAAACAAATTGATATGTGCAAGCGTTCTTGCATCCATATTTTTCATAGCAATTTCCTTTCTTTTTGCGGCAGCGCCGCAACATCGGATGGAATGATTCAGTATATCATAAAACAAAACGAATGTCAACAAAAAACGCGCGCGCAGCAAAGCAACTGTCAATTTAGCCAAAAAGCGACTATAGATTTTGTGCAAACGGCTGACGGGCTTTTTTCGTGAAAGGCTTGCAAACGCAAACAAATTATGATAATATTTTCTCAACGATCATCACAGGAGGATGTCTTATGCATTTACTCGGGAAAGCGATGGACGCCGCCTTTTGGCAGGGTGTCCGTGAAAAGGATATCTACCGCACGTACCGCGAGGAGCTGCTGAAGCTCTACACCGAACACTGCGAAAATGACGAGATCTACGACCTCAAATACAGCGAATACAAGCTGTACTGGCAGACGGGCAACCGCTCGGTCTACGAGCGTAAATTTTTCGATCGCCGCCTGGCGCTCTCTGCCTCGGCGCTGCTCTCTCTGATCTATCCCGATGAGGAAAAGTATATCGTGAAAACCAACGATCTGCTTTTCTGCCTTTGCAACGAATATTCCTGGTGCTTGCCCGCACATCAGGGTGCGCTGAATACGGTAGACTCCACTCGCATCGACCTGTTTGCCGCAGAGTCCGGCTTTATGCTGTCAGAAATCTACACCATGCTGGGCGAGCGTCTGGAGCCGCTCATCAGAAACCGCATTCTTCTCGAGCTCGACCGCCGTATTTTTGCGCCGTTTTTAGAAAAAGAGCCCTATCGTGATGCCTTTTGGGAGGGCGCGCCTCACAACTGGGCTGCCGTCTGCATGGGCTCCGTTGCCTGCTCTATGATGCTTCTGCGCCCCGACGATGCCAAGGCGAATGTTGATCGCTTTGAGCGCACCATGACGACCTATCTCGGCGGATTGTCCGATGACGGCATCTGCTCCGAGGGCGTCGGCTACTGGCATTACGGCTTCGGCTTTTTCACCGTCTACGCCGACATGATCCGTACCTTTACGGACGGCGCAGTCGACTGGTTCAAAAACGAAAAGGTCAAGCTGGTTTCTGCCTTTATGCAAAAAATGTATCTGTCCGGCATGGCGACCGTCAGTTACGCCGACGGCTCTCGCTCCAACCGCTATCTGCTGGGACTGCTGCATTATTTAAAAAAGGAATATCCCGAGGATATTCTTGTCTACTCCCCCGAATATTCTTATAATTACGACCATTGTGCCCGTTTCTGCTTTGCTTTGCGCTGCGCGACATGGCTTGACGAGGATATCTATGAGCACCCTGCCCCCATCGACACTCCCATGACCTACTACGCGCCGATTTTGCAGTGGCTGATCGTCAAACACCCCACCTACGGTTTCTCTGCCAAAGGCGGCTCCAACGCCGAGCTGCACAATCACAACGACGTCGGCTCCTTTATCTTTGCCAAGGAAGGCGTGCAGTGTCTGTGCGACATTGGTTCAGGCGCCTACACCCGTCAGTATTTTGACGGTAAGCTACGCTATACTATTCTTGAGTGCTCCTCTCGAGGCCACAGCCTGCCGCTGATTGCAGACAGTGAGCAGGTCGTCAGTGGACAGGGACACCTACAGGCGCTGCAAATGTCGGAGCAGTACGTCGGAGGCGCAGCACACGCGCGCGACGTCAGCTATGAGGACGGTGTTTTCTCCATGGACATCGCGCTCGCCTATCGCGTCCCAGAGCTTGAGCGTCTGCAGCGCACCTTTGTCTGTGAGGAGGATTGCGTCACGTTGACCGACTCCTTCGCGTATTCCGGCGACGGCGCGATCATCGACCGTCTTATATCCCTGTTCGAGCCAAAGCAGCTGGACGATCGCACGCTGCTCGTCGGCACGGCAATCGTCACCTTTGATCCCGATGCTTGCGACTATGCGTTGCACAGCGAGCCCCTCACCACGACAGGTGAACCCTGCTATATGATGGACTTCACGCTTAAGGCGGAGGTAAAGGAGATTACGTTTGTTATAAAATAAGGAACGACGCGCAAAATCAAGCAACAAGCCCTCGGCAAAAGCCGAGGGCTTATCTTATTTCTCTTGATTGTCCGGTTGCTTTGTCGTATCCGTAGCCGAGACGGTCGGCTGCTCACTCACGGCGCCTGCCCGCACGCTTGCCAGCGGATTCATGGTCATGGCGTGTTCCATATTGGCGTCGCTGACGTGGGTATAGATCTGGGTGGTGTTGAGCTGCTCGTGACCGAGAATATCCTTGAGCACGCGCACGTCCACCTGCCCCGACTGGTACATCAGCGTGGCAGCCGTATGACGCAGCTTATGCACGGAATAGTGCTTTGCCTGAAGCCCCGCCATATCCAGATACTTATATACAATGTGCTGCACCGTCTTGACGCTGATTCGCTGCTCGCGGTTGCTCAAAAACAGCGCGCGCGTATGAACGTTGGCATATTTGGGAGAGCCGCGCTCCTCCAGCAGCGCTGTCAGCGCATCACGGCAGGCACCGTTGAGATAAACGATCCTCTCCTTGTTTCCCTTTCCGAGAACGCGCATGGAGCGCAGCAGCGGATCAATATCATTCAGATTGATCCCGACCAGCTCGGACAGACGGATACCGCAGTTGAGAAACAACGTCAGCATTGCAAAATCGCGCTGACGGTTGGGGGACTCAACGTCATTCTGTACCGCCTCCAACAGCGCCAGGCTTTCCTCCAGCGAAAGCACCTTAGGCAGCGTCTTTTTGGGCTTGGGAGATTCAATATTCTGCGCGGGATTGTGTTCAAAATAATTACGCTTATTGACAAGGTAGCCGTAAAGCCCCTTGATCGCCGACAGCTTGCGCGCCTTGGCAGACCAGCGATTGCCGCGCACGTTGCCCGTGTACATCAAAAAATCGTAGATCTGCGCCGTGGTGATCTTGGAAATGCGCTCAAGATCCATCGGACGCACGTCGATCTCAAAAAAGAGATCGGACTCAGGCGCGATGTCCTGCTCCTTGGCAAGCAGATAACGGAAAAAGGTCCGAAGATCAAACAGATACTCGTTGACCGTCTTTGGCGAGCACCCCTGGATGCCCAGCTTATAGGATGCAAACTCCTGAACTATGGCGGAAAATTCTGCGGGAGATACCTCAACTGACATGAAATTACCGTCCTTTCCCGTCGGAAATACCCCGACGTACCTATATTATATAATCAGTTCGTATTTTTTTAGTGGATAAACTGTAAACAATTCAAAAAAACCTTGAAAATTGACATTTTTTTTACTATAATATTAGCAACAAAATAAAAATCTTGATCAGATCAAAAAATCTTGATAGAATGCACCGTGTACCGCCCAGCGCCGTACACTGTACCAAAGGAACTACAGGAGATTTTATGAAAAACTTTTTACGTGACCATTCCTACACCTCCATGATCGTGCTGGTCAACCAGATCGCCATTGCCATTGTCGGCATGACGCTCTCTCTTGCCTGCAGCATGGCGGGAAACGATACGCTGCGCATCATTTGCAGCGTGTTCGCCACAGTATTTTATCTCTTCCTCGTCTATACCAAGGTGTGGGATATCGGCGCCAAGGACTCGGTTTCCGTCGAATACGGCCACAAGGAATATAAGCCTTGGACAGGACTCTGGATCGGACTGCTCGCTGCCGTACCCAACTTCATTCTGGCGATCGGCACCATGCTCGGCTATCTTTTGCCCAACAGCTCCTTCTTCGGCAATCTCGGCGCAAGCTGTAAAATGATCGCGCTGTTTGCCGAGGGTATGTACTCCGGTCTGCTCGCGTTGCGCATCGGCAATACCCATCTGAACTCCTATTGGATCTCGTTCTTTATCATTCCCCTGCCCGCCATTCTGACCTGCGCCGCTGCATATTACTTCGGCTTGAAGGAAAAAAAGTTCACGCGCTTGTTTGAGCTGCAGCACGGTACGGGTAAGAAAAACAAAAAATAATCGTCCGACTGCAGGAGGTTACTTATGACAAGTGAAGCCCGGGGTATTCTCCAATCCTATCAGGTCCGCAAAAGCAAAAAGCAAAAGCAAGCCTTTGCCGCGTATCTCAAGGACGTCGCGCAGTCACACGGCTATTCTCTGACCGAGGAGAGCGGCGCACTCGGCGCCCGCAATCTGATCGTCGGAGACCCCGACCGTGCAAGCGTGGTCTACACCGCGCACTACGACACCTGCGCGCGCCTTCCCTTTCCCAATTTCATCACACCGAAGAACATGTTCGTCTATATTCTCTATCAGCTGCTGATCACCGTACTGTTGTTCGTACCGGCAACCCTGGCATCCGTCGCCGTCCATGTCATCGGCACGCTGCTCTCGCTCAATCCGGATCTCGTCGTTTTCATCGCGTTTTGGGCATGGTATCTCTTGCTGATCGCTGCACTGGTCATGATCGTCGCGGGCCCTGCCAATAAAAACACGGTCAACGACAACACCTCCGGCGTCATTACGCTGCTTGAGATCATGTGCGCTCTCCCCGAGGAGCAGCGCGACCGCGTTGCCTTTGTATTTTTCGATCTGGAGGAGCTGGGATTGTTCGGCTCATCCGGCTTTCACTCCCGCCACAAGAAGGCAATGAAGCAAAAGCTGCTGCTTAATTTTGACTGCGTATCCGACGGAGAGTATATGCTGCTTGCCGTCCGCAAGCGCGCTCGCCGTTATCTTCCCGCATTGGAGCAGGCCTTCCCCACGACCGAAGCCGTCAAGGTTGAGCTTTGCACGCACGGCGTTTTCTACCCCTCGGATCAAAGCAGCTTTCCCTGCGGTGTCGGCGTTGCTGCACTCAAGCATTCCCGCCTGCTGCACACGCTGTATATGGATCGCATCCACACAGCACGCGATACCGTCTGTCGACAGGAAAACATTGAATATCTGACCGACTGTGCCGTACGACTGGTCGAACTCGTATAAGCGAGCGGAGGAGAGTCCTTTCTTATGGAAATGACTCTCCTCCGTTATTTTTTATCCGTTTTTGAGATACCACTCACGGTACTTGCGGACGGCAAAGCGCCACGCAAAAAACAGTGCCAGCACGATCAGAATGACCGTTGCGATCACGTAAATACTGCCACCCACGGAGGACTCGATCTTGAGCTCCTCCCAGAGTCTGTTCTGCAGGCTCTGCGTTTCGGTATCCAGCATCCGATAAAAGGAGGTCGGAAGTGTGTCGAGATCGGGATAAAGAATATCGTAAGCATCCTCATGATATTCTTCCATCGTCGCTCTGTATTCTTCGCTCTCACGCACCTGCGTGTTGGGGCTTGCATAGCAGATGTATTCCGCATTGGCAATGGCGATCTCCTCCGACAGCATAAAGTTAATATACGCCTCGGCGATCTCCTTATGCTGTGAGGACGAGGGAATACACATCGCATCAATGAAAATATTGGTTCCTTCCTCGGGATAATAGAAGGCAAGATCGTTGTTGCTGTCGTACATGGTCAGATAGTCACCGGCGTAATAGGAGGAGATGGCAGCCGAGCCACCCTTCATTTTGTTGAAGATCTCGTCCATTACGTAGCCCTGCACCAACGGCTTTTGTGCCTTGAGCAGCTCAAGCGCCTGCCCCCACTCGGCCTCACTCGTCGTATTGACGTCAATACCGAGGCGATACATTGCCGTACCAAAGGCGTCTCTTGCGTTGTTGAACTGCAGAATCTTTCCCGTGTATTTTTCATTCCACATCAGATCCCACGAGCCGATATCCACCTCATCCACCATGGTCTCATTATAAATAATGCCGACCATGCCGTAGGTATAAGGCACGGAGTATGCGTTTTCCGGATCGTAGAACAAATCCTTCATATCGTCGGCAATATAACGGTAGTTGGGAATATTGTCAAAATCAAGCGGCAACAGCATACCCTCGTTGATCATGCGTTGGATCATATAATCCGAGGGGATAACGATATCGTATCCGGTCGCACCGCTGCGGAGCTTGGCGTACATATCCTCATTGGAGGCGTAGTTGGTATAATTGACCTTGACGCGCACACCGTAGGTATCGTAGTAATACTCCTCAAAGGCGCCATTGACATCAAGTGTTCCCTCGGAGCCGTCGGAAATATACTGTCCCCAGTTGTAAACGTTGAGCGTGACAGTCTCCTCATTGCCGCAAGCACACAGCACCGTAGCCAACAGCAGCACCACCGTCAGAACACAAACGATTTTGCTAAGCATTCGTCTCATTTTTGCTCACCGCCTCTCGTCATTCTCTCGCGCACGCGGCTGCGGAAATCATTCCACTTGCGCTCCGCGACATCCCCCTTCTCTCCCGAAATATTGGAGAGGATGAGAAGCGTCAGGATCGCCACGATCATCAGCGTGGACAACGCATAGATGTCGGGCTTGACCTCCTTCTTGGTCATCGAGTAGATCAGAATGGGAAGCGTCTGGAATTCGCTGCCCGAGCAGAAATAGGAGATCACGAAATCGTCAAGAGAGAGCGTGAACGCCATAATAAAGCCGGTAACCACGCCGGGCATAATGTTGGGCAGCTCTACCTTCAAAAAGGATTGCAGCGGCGTACAGCCGAGATCCAACGCAGCCTCGGGCAGATGTCTGTCCATCTGCTTGAACTTAGGCGTGACGTTGAGCAGCACATAAGGAAGATTGAAGGTAATGTGCGCGATCAGCAGCGTCCAGAAATTCAGCTTTTCGGTCTGTCCGAGCATATTACCGACAAACACAAACAGCAGCATCATGGAAACGCCCGTCACGATATCGGGATTCATCATGGGAATGTTGGTCAGCGAAACCAGCGTGTTCTTCATGAATTTTCCGCGCATACGGTCCAGGCCCAGCGCTGCCGCCGTACCGATCAGCGTCGAGCAGACAGCCGAGGTGATGGCAAGCACCAGTGTATTCTTAAGCGCATTGAAGGTCTCCGCGTTGCGGAAGAGCTCCTCGTACCAATACGTCGAAAAGCCGGTAAACACACCGGTGTTGTTGGTGCTGTTAAAGGAAAACAGCATCAGCACAAGAATGGGGATATACAGAATAGCAAGGATCAAAAAGATATAGACCTTAGACAGTGTTTTCATACGATCACCGTCCCTTCGTCATCCGAGAAACGGTTCATAACCGCCATCGAGATCAGGATGAGGATCATCATGACCAGCGAGATCGCCGCACCGACGTTATAGGTGCTGGGGTTCTGGAACTGGCGCTCGATGGTGTCACCGATCATATCAAACGTACCGCCACCCAGCTTCTGCGAAATGTAGAAGGTCGAGATTGAGGGCACGAACACCATGGTTACACCCGAAATGATACCCGAGGCAGACAGCGGAAGAATAACGCGCGTCAGCGTACGGAAGCCGTTGCAGCCAAGATCGCTCGCAGCTTCGATATAGCGCTTGTCAAGCTTTGAGATCACCGAATGAATGGGCATGACCATGTACGGCAAAAAGTTATACACCATACCGAAAATAACCGCAGGAGCCGTACCGACGATGTGAAGCTCACCAAAGCCGAGCGCGGACAGGATGTGGTTCAGAAAGCCGCCGTCATCCAGAATTGCCATCATGGAATAGGTGCGGATCAGCAAATTCATCCACATAGGCAGCATCAGCAGCATGATCAGCACCTTTTGCGTGCGCGGACCGCATTTAGAAATGCAGTACGCCAACGGATAACCGATCAAAAGGCACAGCACCGTCGCAATGACGGACATACAGACAGAGAGAATAAAGGTGTCGGTGTGCTCCCCCAGCGCCGTGATATTTTCCAGCGTGAGCGTACCGTCCTCGGTCGTAAAGGCGTAGTAGCATACGAACAGCAGCGGCGCGACGATAAACAGTACCGTCCAGACCGTGTGCGGCGCGCAGGCGGCCTTCGTCAGTATTGAGGAGGAGCGCTTGGCGGGCGGGGGGACAGAGGTGACGGAACGGTTCATTGCTGCGCCTCCTCTTCTTCCTCGGGCTCGGGATCTGACAGCTTGTCCAGCTCATCAGAGAACGAGGAATAATCGCCAAAACGATCGGAATATTCGGATTTCTTCATAATATGAATGGCATCCGGCTCAATATGCAGCCCGATGGTCGCCTCGGGAGCGACGTAGTCGGAGGTTTCGATCATCCACTTAAAGCCGGAAACGTCAACGATGATCTCGTAATAGTCACCCTTAAATGTCACCGAGCTGACCACGCCGTGCAGCATTCCGCGCTCGGGTGTGACCACGTCCACGTCCTCGGGACGAACGACCACGTCCACCTGCTCGCCCGGCGCAAAGCCGCTGTCCACACAATCAAAGGTGTGTCCGGAAAAACGCGCCTTGAAATCGCTGACCATAACGCCGTCGACAATGTTACTCTCACCGATAAAATCGGCAACAAAGGCATTGATCGGCTCATTGTAAATATCCGTCGGCGTACCGATCTGCTGAATGCAGCCGTCCGCCATGACCACGACCTTATCGGACATGGAGAGTGCCTCCTCCTGGTCGTGCGTTACGTAGATAAAGGTAATTCCCGTTTTCTTCTGCATATTCTTAAGCTCAACCTGCATATCCTTACGCAGCTTGAGATCGAGCGCACCGAGCGGCTCGTCCAGAAGCAGCACCTTAGGATGATTGATCAGCGCGCGCGCGATCGCCACACGCTGCTGCTGACCGCCGGAGAGCGTGGTGACCTTACGGTGCTCAAAGCCTCGCAGGTTGACCATAGCAAGCATATCCTTGACCTGCTTGACGATCTCCCGCTCGGGAAGCTTTTTCAAGCGCAGGCCAAAGGCAATGTTCTCAAATACGTTCAAGTGAGGAAACAGTGCGTATTTCTGAAAGACCGTGTTGACGGGGCGCTGATACGCCGGCAGATCGTTGATCCGCTTGCCGTCAAAATAGACGTCACCCGTGTCCGGCGTTTCAAAGCCGCCGATAATACGCAGTGTCGTTGTTTTTCCGCAGCCCGAGGGACCGAGCAGCGTTACGAATTCCTTATCCTTGATGTCCAGATTGATGTGATGCAGGATCGTCTCACCGTCAAACGTCTTTGCAATGTCCTTGAGTTGAATAATGATGTCGTTGTTCATTCCACATAAAACCTCCATGCCGTACCCGGCGGCTCAAATTGAAAAGGAATGACACAGGGCTGGCGCCGCGAGTCATTCGAAAATGGGAGATGCGCACCGCACATCTCTTGAAGATTTCACGCAAAAGTCCTTCGCTTCCCCATCTGCTCCCCAAAAAGGGCGCATTTTGGCACGCAAAAAGAGACTTCGATTAGTCTTATGCTTATTGTAACAGAAAATGAACAAAAATGCAATATATTTTGCATAATTTCTGTGAATTCGTGATTATCCCCAATCAAACGCGATGAGGGGCGATTTTTCGGCATTAGATTGAAAAAATCACCAAAAATCTCCCGTTTCTGCGCGTATCGATGCGAAAATCTCCCTCATTCGAAAAAAAATCCAAGTTCCTTCCGCGCAAAACAACACGATTTTGATCGCAGGTCCGCCAAAATTTTGCTCCAATAAATTTTTTCACTTTTTCCGAAAAAAGGCTTGACATTTTTGGAAATTGTGATATAATAGATGCGTTGCTGAAAAGCAGCAAGCCACGCGAGAGTGGCGGAACTGGCAGACGCGCACGTTTGAGGGGCGTGTGATTCACTTCGTACGGGTTCAAGTCCCGTCTCTCGCACCAAAACAGGACACCGTTTCGGTGTCCTGTTTTATTTATCTATGCGAGGCGGAAATTTTATGATTGGCATTACATCAATAAACGGTCTCTCATTTTCGATGGATGAGCGATTCGCAAAAATTAAGGCTGCCGGCTTTGAA
>JAFTSR010000256.1 GCA_017467225.1 Clostridia bacterium
CTACGTTCTGTATATTACCGCCGTTATTTCGATCAATCTGGGCGTGTTCAATCTGATCCCATTCCCGGCGCTGGACGGTGGCAGACTGTTGTTCCTTGTATTTGAAATTGTTACGAGAAAAAAGGTCAATCCCGATATTGAAGCCAAAATTCACCTGGTCGGCATCGCACTTTTGATGATGTTGATGCTGTTTGTTGTCAGTAAGGATATTTTGTCCTTGTTTTAAGAGTTGATGGAAAGGATGGCAAAAACATATGGATTTTCAAAAAATCAGACGAAAGACGAGAGTGCTGCAAATAGGTTCTGTTGCCATTGGCGGTGACCGTCGTATTGCCATCCAATCCATGGCTAACACCGATCCGCACGATGCGGCAGCCACCGAGGCGCAAATTTTTGCTCTGCAGGAGGCAGGTTGCGACATTGTTCGTGTAACGGTGCCCGATCTTGAAGCGGCGGAGCTTTTGCCGCGTATCAAGACGCCGCGCGTGCACATCCCCGTGGTAGCCGATATTCATTTTGACTATCGTGTCGCGCTTCGCTGCGCAGAGCTGGGTATTGATAAAATCCGCATCAATCCCGGAAATATCGGGGGTGAGGATCGTGTCGCACAGGTAGCGCGTGCATGCCTTGAACGTGGCATTCCCATTCGCATCGGCGTGAACAGCGGCTCCTTGGAAAAGGAACTGCTGCAAAAATACGGTGCACCCACAGCGCAGGCGCTGGTGGAAAGCGCAATGTACCACGCGTCCTTGCTGGAAAAATATCATTTTTACGATATCGCCATTTCCATCAAATCCTCGGATGTTTCGACTATGATCGCAGCCAACCGCCTGTTGGCACAGCGCTGTGATTATCCCATCCATCTCGGCGTAACCGAGGCAGGGAACGGCGAGAGCGGAAGAATGAAAAGCGCCATCGGTATCGGCTCCTTGCTTTGTGACGGTATCGGTGACACGCTGCGCGTCTCGCTCACCGAGGATCCCTTGACAGAGATCGCTGCCGCGCGTGATATTCTCAATGCGCTGCGCATTGAGGGACAGAGCGGCATGGATATTGTCAGCTGCCCCACCTGCGGACGCACCAAGATCGATCTGCTTGCCCTTTGTGAGCAGTTCAAGGCTGCCGCAGCCAAGGAGGGCTTGCTTGATTTGCCGGTCAAGGTGGCGCTGATGGGATGCGTTGTCAACGGCCCCGGTGAGGCGCGTGAGGCTGATTTTGGTATTGCCGGTGGTCGCGGCGAGGGTCTTCTCATTCGTCGCGGCGAAATCGTCAAAAAATTGCCCGAGGAGCAGCTCATCCCGGCACTCATTGCCATGCTTTGCGATATGAGAGACGGAAAATGAGAGATTAAATATAAGAGGAAGTATAACATGACGGAACAGAATACTGCACCGCAGCCGAAGCGGTCGCTATACGATATATTAAAAAAATATGAGCCGGGCGCGCTGGCTCGGCGCGTCTTTGCCGATCTGATGGATTATACAGTGCGCGCGGACAAGGAAAAAAGAATGCTGGAGCTGTCTTTGACCTTCCCGGCACCGGTGGATAAGGACGATCTTTACGCTATCGAGGAAGAGATCCGCCGCGCATACGAGCTGCAGTACGTGAAAATTCTGCCGCATTATCCGGCGCAGACCTTTTCCAAAGACTATATTCCCGCCCTTTTGAAAGAAACCGAGCGCATCGGTATCGTTGCGCGCGGCTTCTTTTCGCAGTATCGCGCCAACCTGACGGAAAATACCTTGACCATCGAGGTGCCGTTTGAGACGGAAGGCGGTATCCGTCTGATGGAAAACGGTCAAACACCTGCGGTTATCGAGGGTATTCTGCGCAGCGAATTCGGACTTTCCTTCAAGGTGCGCATCGTACATAGCGACCAGCTTTCTGTAAGCAGCACGAGCGCTCGCCAGGATCGCCGCCTGGAGGAGCTGGATGCACAGATCGCCAAGGCGGAGACAGAATATAACCGTATGATGGAGCAACGCCAGCACGATCCGGATTTCGGGCGCATGAGCGCAAGTGCCGCAGCAGAGGCACCGGCTGAGGTGCTGCCGCGCATCAGCTCGATCTACCGCGAGGACGTGCCAGAGGCTGTCATAGAGGACGGAAGGTGCACCATCGGCTTTTCCACCTTTGATATTTCCTCGCCGGAGGTTTTGATCGGACAACCCTTTGACATCTCTGCGCCTGCCGTGATTGCTTCATTGCAGACGGCACAGCGAGGCTTGGTCATTCTCGGTGAGGTCTTTGGATATACTGAAGATCAGGCGCGCGGTGGCGAAAAATATAACGTCACCTTCAGCGTTTATGACGGAAATTCATCGATCGAAGTTAAGAAATATAGCTTGACCTTGGATGAAGCCAAGGAGCTTTCCGGTCAGATCAAAAACGGTATGGCCGTAGCGCTGCAGGGCTACATCAAGCGCGAAACGCACCGCAACGGTGTTGATCTTGATTTTACCTTCTTCTATACCTCGGTCATGAAGATCAAAAAGATCGAGCGAATGGATAACGCGCCGGTCAAGAGAGTCGAGCTGCATCTGCACACTTCTATGTCCTCTATGGACGCGCTGACACCGCCTGACGTCATTGTCAAAACGGCAAACAAGTGGGGCATGCCGGCCATCGCCATTACCGATCACGGCAACGTGCAGGGCTTCCAGAAAGCCATGCTGGCCTCGGAAAAGCTGGGGCAGAAGGTCATTTACGGTATGGAGGCATACTTCGTTGACAATAAGGTCAGTGCTGTGTTTGGTAAATATGAAGGTGGCTTTGATGACGAGATGATCGTTTTCGACATTGAAACCACGGGCCTTTCCAACCGTACCTGCAAGATCACCGAGATCGGTGCTGTGCGTATTAAGGACGGCATGGTACTGGACTCCTTTGACACCTTTGTTGACCCCGAGACGCCGATTCCCGAGGATATTGTCAAGCTGACCTCGATTACCGACGAGATGGTCAAGGGCGCGCCTAAAACCAAAGAAGCGCTGCAGATGTTCTTTGACTTTATCGGTCGCCGCGAGGACGGTTCACCTAAACTGCTGATTGCGCACAACGCCGAGTTTGACGTTGGCTTTATCCGCACCTATGCCGAGCAATGTGGGCTTCCTTTTGATAATCCTTATATGGACACGGTGGCACTCTCCCGCTTTATCAACCCGGAGCTTAAAACGCATAAGCTGGATGTGGTCGCCAAGTACTACAATCTTCCTGAGTTCCATCATCATCGCGCCTGCGATGACGCAGATATCCTGGGGCAGATTTATTTCTGCATGGTCAATAAAATGCGCGAGACGGACATGAAGGATTTTCCCGCCTTGCAGCGAGAGATGCTCAAAAATGCCGATCCCTTGAAGCTGCGCTCCTATCACCAGGTGCTTCTGGTCAAGAACGCAACGGGACTGAAAAACCTCTATCGCCTGATCTCCATGGGCTATCTGAAATATTATCACCGTCAGCCCAGAATCCCCAAGACCGAGCTTGAAAAGTACCGTGAGGGCTTGATTGTCGGCTCGGCATGCGAGTCAGGCGAGCTGATCCAGGCGATCCTTGACAATAAGCCCGAGGGTGTCATCGAGGAGATCGTTAATTTTTACGATTACCTTGAAATTCAGCCGATTTGCAACAATCGTTTCCTGGTTGCTGAGGGCAAAATCCGCGACGATGAGGGCTTGCGTGATCTGAACCGACGCGTGGTTGCGCTGGGTGAAAAATACAATAAGCCGGTCGTGGCGACCTGCGACGTTCATTTCTTGAATAAAGAAGACGAGATTGGTCGTAAGATTCTTCTCGCCGGCATGAAATTCAAGGACGCTGACCGTGATATCGGTCTGTATCTGCGTACCACCGAGGAAATGCTGGAGGAGTTCTCTTACCTTGGCGAGCAAAAGGCCTACGAGGTCGTCGTTACCAATACCAACATGATCGCGGATATGATCGCAGACGACATTCGTCCGTTCCCCAAGGGAACATTCACGCCGCAC
>JAFTSR010000257.1 GCA_017467225.1 Clostridia bacterium
CTTTGATACAAAGCATCGGTCTTTTTACAATAAAATTCGTTTCTTGCGGAACGGGTGGATATTGTTATGCCGGCGTTTTCAAAAACGGGGTTCCGGTTTGGTGACGTTCGGGCATTCCAGCAAGGCGATGCGGCTTTCGGGCACGGCCCAATGTACCGCATTGGTGATGACCGTTTGCACCCAATGCGCCTTGAAGGTGGGGAAGGTCTCGTGGCCGGGCTGGCAGTAGAAGATCTTACCGCGGCCGCGACGATAACAGCAACCGGCACGAAGCACCTCGCCACCTTCATACCAGCCGATAAAGACCAGCTTATCCGGCTCGGGAATGTCGAACGGTTCGCCGTAGGTCTCCTCGTGCGGCAGGTCGAAATAGCGGTCGATGCCTTGGGCGATGGGGTGGTCGGGAGCTACAACCCACAGGCGCTCCATATCGCCGTCCTCGCGCCACGTGAGATTGCAGGAGGTGCCCATCAACCACTTGAAGATCTTGGAATGATGCGCCGAATGCAGCACGATCAATCCCATGCCCTTCAGCACGGACTCCTGAACACGGTCGACGATCTCGTCGGGTACTTCGTGGTGCGCCAGATGCCCCCACCACAGCAGGACGTCGGTGGTATCCAGCACCTCTTGTGTCAACCCGCACTCGGGCTCATCCAACGTAGCGGTGCGTACGGTGATCTCCTCGTCGGTGTCGAGGAATGCGGCGATAGTCTTGTGAATGCCGTCCGGGTAGATGGCGGCTACACGCTCGTCGGTTTTTTCGTGACGAAATTCATTCCATACTGTTAAACGGATCATTGGTCGATACCTACGAAAAATTGATAAAACAGAAAAAAAGAGGCGCATGGTTTGCTGTTTATGTTGTACCATTTGGCAACGGTTTTGTCAACCGTTTCTTGCGTCAAAGTCAGTAAAAAGTCAGTAGTGATTTTCAAAGCCCATCCGGCTCGGTGGCGGCGTATAAGGAGATGACGAAATGAAGGTAATCAAGGGTATAGTTGCGTTAACGCTGATCCTCTGCATCAGCTTGCTTTGCGCTTGCGGAAGCACGCAACGTCCCGCCGTGGGGAACACCGATGTTTCCAAAACGACGTCGTATACCACCCGTTTTGACACAACCGGCACGACGTCTTGCCGTCACGTCATCGTGACCGACCGTGCGGTGGCCGCCACCTGCACCGAGGACGGATTGACCGAGGGCGCGCATTGCTCTGCGTGCGGTGCCATTGTGGTGCCGCAGCAAGTGGTTTCCGCCCCCGGCCATCTTTATGGGGAGTGGGGCGATCCGCGGCAGGATTGGCAGAAGCAATGGGTTTGCTCCCGTTTTTGCAAAGGATGCGGCAAGGAAGACAGTAAATTGTTGGGCATCGCCGCCAACAGCAACGATCTGGGATCTGCCGGCGAGCTGTCCGGCACCACGCTGCTTGTCGCTGTTTTTGCCGACGATGCGTATACGAATTGGGACTTCACCACCGTCCGCGACCGGGATACGAAGAACCTGATGCGCCAACATCTCAGCGTGGCCGCCAAATGGCTGGAGCAGCAATGCCAGGCCTACGGTGTCACGTCCCGGTTTGTTTACGATTGGGAGTCGAACCCCGATTTGTATTATACCTACGATTTCGGCCAGACCAATTTAGTCCGTCCGGACAGCGGCGAGTATTGGAAGCAGGCTTTCTATGTGGAGGATCATATCCCGTCCGAGCAACTTAAACAGAAATACAACGCACAGAATATCCTCTACCTTTTTTACCTCAACACCGATGAGCAAAACACGGTCAATTCGTGGAGTCTTGCCGATGCGCAGGGAATGAAAACAGAAATTGTCAACATCTTTGTGCGCGACGATCTACCCACGGGCTACTATTATATGTCGGCGTCCGGTTTGGCTCATGAAATTCTGCACAGCTTTGGTGCACACGATCTGTATTATGCGTCGGAGGTGATTCCTCAGGCGTACGTGGATCATTGCACCAAGACCGGCTCTAACGATATTATGTATACCATCAGCCAAGGCGGCGAGATCACGCAGGTGTTATCGCGGCTGGATGCATATTACGTTGGTTTGGTGGATGATTGCGAGCTGGTAGATCGGTGGGGATTAGGCAAAAGCACCCACGGTAAATAAAATTTCTGCTTGACATATTTATTGGTTGGTGGTATTATCATACCATCGCGCAAGCCTATAGGCTCATAACGATTTTACATGCTTATTCTTGATTGGTACAACAGACGACGGGAGAAGTCTGTCTACCGGCAGGAATAGGCTTTTTTGTTGCTTCCTGTTCCTGCTAAAATCGAATAGCTGTAAGGAGGCATTGTTATGAGCAACTATTATTCCGATCCCACCGCCAGCGCGGCGATCGGCTCCATTGATAAGGAGCTGAATCGCATGCGCAAGAAGGCGGCGCTGCTACGTGAGCAGCGCGAGTCCGGCGTACCCAACGAGCGTGGTGAGGCGGCCCTTCGCGGTCGCTATCCCACCGGACTGGTGCGCCGTCAGATGGAGGGCATCCTCGCCGGCACGATCGTTGTGCCAAAGGAGGAGAAAAAGCGCTCCAGGTAAGGCCCAAAGCAAAAACCGCTTCCCGGCAGGGAAACGGTGCTTTTTGTGCTTTAGATGACCATATCCAAAAGCAGAAAGATCACAGGGATGGTGATGATTGCCAGGATATGGGATATAAGCGTCATGCCGGAGGCGGTGGTCGTGTCCTTTCCGTATGCGGCAGGAATAACTATCGTATTCAATCCCAGAGGCATAGCTAACGAGGCCGCTGCGCAGATCACAAACGTGCTGGGTAGGGGAATAAGGGCGGCAAAGCCAATGAACAATAAGGGATAGACGATCAACCGCAAAAAGCTGACGGCATAAATACTTTTGATCCTGAAGACCTTTTTGATGTCGATCTTTGCGATGGTCATACCGGTGAGCAGCATGGCGATCGGAGACATACAGTTGGCTGTAACCGTTATTGCGGAGTCTGCAAAGGCGGGGATCGGAATTTGTAAGATACCGATCAGCATACCTACCAGCATACATATAAACATCGGGTTTAAGAAGTTTTTCAGTCGGTCTTTTATGTTTTTTGTTTCTGCCTCGCCCATCAATAGAGAGGGAACACCCCAAATATAGATCAGCGTCCATAAAACGAGGGTAAAAACAATATATTCCAGAAAAATATCGGGAAACAGGGCGCTCACAACGGCGTTGCCCATAAAACCGAAGTTGGAAAAGCTGAGACCGTAAAGATAAATGTTTCGGGTATACTTGTCTTTCGTGACAAGCTTTACCGCTATGAGCGAAAGACCGATCATCACGATTTCAAGCGCTAGACTGGCAACGAGCAGCAGCCAGGATGACGATAGCTTTTGCATAGTGAAATTGCCAATAAACGTACTTAAAACCAAC